>JAHJGZ010000134.1 GCA_018823795.1 Candidatus Omnitrophota bacterium | reverse complement strand
CTGCTCATGATAACACCATCCTAACTGTATATAACTATCAGCCCTATCCGGATTTATCACTAGGGCCTTTTTAAGAGTTTTTTCTGCCTCCTCATATCTCTTTTGTTCTCGATAACACCACCCTAATTGACTCCATGCATCTATCTTCTTTGAATCCATTTGTAATATCTTCTTCAATATTTCCTCAATCTTTTCATAATTTTTCTGGCTTTTATACACCTTCACTTCATCAAAATGTCTTTTCATAACAAGCTCTTGCAATTCTTCATCTCCGGCTTCAGCTTTAGCTATCCCATGTAACCATATGAGTCTTAATAGCTTATACGTTTTCAACCTTCGAACAAATTTCAAGGCTGTACAATAGTTACTATCATCATAAGACATAATATCTTCCCGCCCATCATTAATACCCATCATTGTAATAACCATGTCTGGATTATATATATTTAAATTATCTTCTAACTGTTTAACTATAGTTCCCGTCCCTATTCCAATCATACCTTTATTAATGACACTAAATTCTATTCCTATATTTGCCTGATTTAATATTTGCTCGAGTTGGCCAGGGTATGAATTACTACCCCTAACAGCTGTAGTAGACTCCCCTAAACACAGGATACGATAAGCCCCTTTCTTCTTAATAGAAATTATGTTCCGATGTTCTTGAACAGATACACATACAAACCTACCTACCCATAATCCTGTTTCAAGTATTATAAAAAAGATTATGATGCCAAATAAAATTAAACTTACTTTTTGCTTCAATATCTTTTTTTGTATAGCCATAATTTAAAAATAAATTACTATCTATATTATTATGTCATGCCGCTGCTTTATCAATATGCACAAATCCACGGTTGATATATTCAGGGCGAATGAAGCGTCCCAAATCTGTGATACTTTGTGTTTTCTACATGGATGTAAACATTTCCTCTTCATACCAACAATTAACAATATGGTGACAATTACGGCTACAGGAATAAATTTCTTCCCTTCTCTCGCACGCTGTCTGAGAATACCAAAGATGCTCAAGAGAATATTCTTTTACATTACCGATACCCTTCATATACGGGCACAAGGTAATAGCTCCATCCGGAGCAATACCAAAATGTCCGTTGCCAGAAGTTGGACAATGTTTATTTTTGATGAATCGATTTGGAGTTTCGAAATACTGCTTAAAAATTTCAAATTGAGCAATAGAATTTGTTACTTTTCCTTGACCGTTTTTCGTTTCGTTCCGTTTGAGTTTTTTCAAATTATCAATGATCTTTATCATCTTTTTTACATTACGAGGCCACAGAAAAGAATATTCCTTATCGGAATACCAATCTCCTAACGGCTTTGTGTGGAATGGTTGCATAACAGCTTGAAACATGATTCGTGAAATATTTTTGTGTTTTAAAACCCACTTTGTCAAACGAACAATATCCTTCCTGTTTGGTTCCATAAGAACCGTATCAATAGCAATTTCAACATGCGAACCATGCTGGGAAAACAACGCAATTGCTTCCTTCACCTTTTTAAGACTGCTTGGTACACCTCTTAAGAAATCCTGTTTTCGACCATTAAGGCTATAGACACTAAACGCGATATAATCAAGTCCCGCAGCACATAATTCTTTCACTGCTTCTTCAGTCATATGATAACCACTTGTTGCAAGTGAAGTACGAAATCCTTTGTTATGTGCATAGGCAATAAGCACGAGCAATTCATCCTTAAAAAGTAACGGTTCACCTCCGCCAAAAATGACGGTGAACCCCGTTAGAGGACGCTCCTTAACAGATTTTATTAATATTGCCGTATCATTACTATTGGCATTGTTTTTAATTGTATTCTTTTCCCCTTGAGCAGCATTCTCTAACGGGGTGAATGGCTTATTAATAAAATATTCTATAGAATCCAAAAAGGCTTTCCATTTATCAAGCGAAGGAAAATGAGTGCGATCTTCCTTGTTACACCATAACTGACACACTTTACATTTTAGGTTACAACTTAATGTAAGCAATAAAACGCAGGAGTTAGGTTTGTTTATCTGCTGTGTTTTATCAATCTTCGGCGTGTTTTCATCGAGTTTTGTTATCATACCGCTCTCTTTATCTCTTGCTCATTTTTCCGTATGTTTTGCCAGGAAAGACCAAATCCTTCAGTTTCTATAAATGTTTTAAGCCTTTTGTGACGATCTATTCGTATTTCAATCGTATTCTGTTTATCTTCTGTATGCCATGCATACCAATCGTTAACAATATCCTTATTTATGCCAAAATCTTCCGCTCTTTCCCATATATTCATACCAGGTCCGATGCTACAAATATTGAGACTATTAACACGGTCAATGAAAGCACGATTTTCTTTTAAAAATGTAATCGTTTCATCAATGTCACTTTCTTGTTCACCAGGAAATCCAACAACAAAATTTGCCTCAACAAGCATTCCTGCTTTTTTTGCCCTCCGAATGACACCCGCTGCATCAGCAGCAGTAAAATGCTTATTCATTTTCTTAAGAAGAGAATTAGAAAAACTTTCAAAACCAAAGGTCAAGCCACCACATCCTGCCTCTTTCATTTTTAAAAAATGCTCCTGCGTCATCTCACTTCTTACTGTCGCTTGTCCACCCCATACAATATTGATTTTTCTCCGTATTAATAAATCACATAATGTCTCAAAATTCTGCAAATCACCGTTAACCAAAAGATCACTAAATTCAAACCGTCGACGTCCATATCGGGAAACTAACCATTGTATTTCGTCTACTATTACGTTGGGTTTTCGCACACGATACGGCCTTTTCAATAACCAATCACAGCAAAAGTGGCACGCATTAATACATCCACGAGAAATCACAATAGGCAAAAGATCTGTTTCGATATATTTCTCAATATCAAACTCTTCAAATGTCGGAAATGGAAGTTCATCGAGGTTTGTTGCTCTTTTGCCCTGAAGGCATAAAGCCCGATCTCGAGGCTCATCTTTCCATTCATGACAGGTCGCATTGATAAAAGATGAATGGCCGGCCCATAGTTGCTTAATAAGTTCATATAACAGAACCTCCCCTTCACCGATAATAAAATAATCTACCAGATCTTTTCTAAAAAAATTACGGTGTACACGATACGAAGGGCCGCCCCCCCCCACGATAATGGTAATATCAGGCTTGGCCGCACGTAATATTTGTATAATTTCATTAAGAAACGGAATACTAGCAAAGGTGGTTGAAAAACCCACGACGTGTATATCCCGTTTCACAATATCTTGAACGATTGTTTCAATATTGAACCATGTATCTTTAAGAATATCTCCAGATGCCCAATATTCAAATTCGTTGGTGCTCCACCGTTCCCGTATATCAAATGCGGCATTGCGATATAGATTAATATTAAGATCTAATACCTCGACTGAAATACCTTTTGAGCGTAAATACGTAGAAAGGTACGCTACACCTAATGGCACGGTTGAAACACCCCATGGAGGGGACTGGACTAATAAGACTGAATTAGGCTTACTCATTCAATTGAAAATCCTTCTTCGCTGAAACAGTTAATCATTAATTTACAGTTTCGGTTACATGCTTTAATTCGTGAGCGTACGTCATGTGCAATCGGTGATTCCCATACATCTTCTATGCGATCTCGCATAATGTTGCCGATCGGTGGTTGTTCAAAGCAAAGATAGATATTGCCAGATGAATTTACGCTCAATGAATTGTATCCTAAATGACAACCGCCCTTTTTCACAAATTGTTCAGGATTCTGAAAATATTTCTTAAATATATTTAATTGATTAACAGAGTTTCCTATTTTTTTCTTTTTTTGTTTGCGTTCAATCAATGCATCGATGACAGAAAAAACTTCTTTCTCGCGTTGTGGCCACAGAAATGAAAACTTTGGATTTTTATACCACGACACGTCTTCTTTGGTATAAAATGGTTGTGACAGGACTTGAAAACTGATACACGCAATCCCTGAATGACCTTCAGCCCAATCAGCCAGAGCAATAAGATCGTCAAGATTAGGCTGCATTATGGTCGTCACAATACAAACGCTCTGTTCCGGATACCGGTATTGTGTAAGATATTTCAATGCCTTCATCGTTTGTTTATGAACCCCCTGCTTTCCACGAAGAAAGTCATGAATAGCACTATCTAAACTATCAAGAGAGAGCGCTATAGAAGAAATACGTGCATCGATCAGTGCACTTGCCATTTTTCTATCAATAAGATAGCCATTTGATGTCAGTGTCGTAAAAAAACCTTTTTTCGATGCAGTTGTAATAAGATCAATGATCCCCGGTTTAAGAAGTGGCTCTCCTCCTACCATCTGAATTTGCATCTCAGAGCCAAAATATTCATAGAGTGATTCAATAAATTTTTCATAATAAAGAGCGGGCACCTGATTATAATTTTCTTTGCATTTCCACATGTGACACATTTTGCAACTAAGCATACAATTTTCTAATACAATAAAGTCACAACAGTGTGGTTTCATCACATCTTTACGAATATGTTTATCACGTTCATCTACAAAAACATCTCTATGCATTTCTGTAGGCACAGGACACCTCTTCTCGCTTTTCAGGTTGAATCATTATATTTCCAACAGAATTACAATAAATCTGACACTGCTTTATTTCTTGTTTTCTAATATCTGACATCGTTGAGGTTAAAAGCTGCTCAAGATGAAAATCCTTCACATTTCCCAGGGGACCTAAATAATCACAATAGCTTACATAGCCAAGCCAGTTAATTGTTATAGCCGAAGCATCAAGAGTACATGTTTTGACACGGTTAATGTCTTCAGGATTGTTATAATAATACTGATACAAACGAAGCTGCTCAGGTGAATTACCTATCTTAGAATTTCCTTTCTGCTTCCGTACGATCAATTCGTCAAATACATAATTAAGCGCTTCCTTATCATCTGGCCATAAAAATGAGAACTCTTTTAATCGATACCATTCTTTTTGTGGTGGGCTGTCATATGGTTGAACTAACGCTTGAAAATAGATACTTGAGAAACGATCATCACGCTCAATTGTATCAACAAATGACAGTAGCCCGGCCAGATTCACTTTAGAAATAACACAGCTAATGCCGATCTCAAGGTCTTTCTTCTTCATATGGAGCCATGTGGCAGCGTTCATCAGTCGCTTATGGATTCCCTTCTTCCCTCTTAGGTAATCATGTATTGCGGCATCATGACTATCAAGAGAAAGTTCGAGAAAATTAAGACCGGAAGCAAGGATCCTTTGCAACGTGTAATAATGCAGAGAGGAACCACTCGTTCCAATCATGGTAAAAAGTCCTTTACGATAAGCAAATGCAATTAGATTAAAGATGCCCTTCCACAAAAGAGGCTCTCCGCCACTGAAATAAACACGCATGTTCTTATTGCCTAAGAGATGTAGTGAATGAATAATCCACCGCCATTCCTTTATCGATAAACCATGAGCGTGAAAATGTTTTTTCTTCTCTTTGCTGCTACGTCCGATGTAACACATTTTACAGTCAAGATTACAACACGGTGTTATCAAAAGATTACAAAACCGAACAGCTGATTTTTCTCCCGTTTTCAAGTCATTCTCCACAACCACAATGGAACTTTTGCTATTTTGTTTCTGTTGCTCGGTATCGATAAAAAAAGCATCTATGTTCTCTTCTTCAAAATAACAATTGAGTATGTTATTGCAACTCGTGCGGCAATTGTACATAGCATAGCGAAGTTTTGAAGCATGATATGAATACCAAAGTTTTTCTAACTTTTTATTCGTCACATCGCATAATGCTTTTTTAAAAGGACACAGATGTGCTATTCCCTTTGAATTGATCGTCACGTTATAATCACCTAAATTACATCGGAATTTACGTGAAAAACGTTTAGGATATTGATAATAGAGTTTATAGACTTTAAATTGATGTGTCGGGTTAATAATTTTAAAATTTTTGTTTTTACACTCGATTAATCGGTCCAAAACAGCATGAGTTTTTGTTATATTATTCGGCCACAAAAAAGCAAATTGTTCATCTTTGTACCAATCCGCCTGTAGTGGTGTATGAAATGGCTGTGCCAGTGCCTGGATATTAATGCCGCTTAACACCTTATGATGATTAACAAATTCAACAAGATCAATAATTCTGTCCAGATTAACTTCGGTTAACACCGTATGAATGTTGAGCATACCACGCTTCCAACAATCTGTTATCGCCTGAATTCCTTCCATCACTTTCTTATGCGATCCTTTGACCCCACTTAACGTATCATGTGAGTCTGGATGTAAACTATCCAATGAAATACTTAACCTGGCAAGTCCGCTTAATGCTAACTGCTTGGCCATATTTTTTGTAAGCAACGTTCCATTAGTGGAAAGTGCCGGATTAAGCCCTTTCTTTCTACAATACTTGATAAGATCAATAATGCCGTCTATTAAAAGTGGTTCTCCCCCACCCAGATTAATTTCAAAAGGACGTTCCCCGGTTTTACTGAGTGAATCAATGATCGATTTACATTGTCGAATACTCAATCCATTATGCTGATTGTGTTTCCATGAAAAACATTTGGTACATCTCAAATTACATTTCTCAGTAATGATGAGGTCGCATGAACGAAGTTTTTTACTCCGAAACGGTGCTTTCACACCCTCACCATACACGCTGCCCATAGTATCAAGCATGCGCTGCCAAAAGGACATTTCATCTTTTTGTCCTGCCCAGGTAATTTCGTTGTTTTTGCTTTTCATAGGTTTCTATCTTGCCATCTTTACCCCGTTAGAGATAGGAAACGCTTCTGTTCATCTTGAAGTGTTTCCGTAATTTGTATGCGACATCACTTCATCTATTTTTAAAACTGGCTATAAAAATAATAAATATCTATACTTTCACATAATCTCTAACGGGGCTTAAAAAAACAGTTTACTAAATTATGACAATTTCTCTCACACTGATGCATCACCGCTTGCCGCCCCTTAACATCGTCTGAAAACCAAAGCCTTTGTATATCATTTGTTCTGATGTTGCCAACGGGCTGATCAAAACAACACAAGTTAATGTTTCCGACGTGATCAACATTAATAACAGAATCGCCAAGGTAACATCCCCGTTTTTCAACACGGCAATGTGGATTTTTAAAATACCGTTTAAAAAGTTCTAGATGTTGATGATGATTATGCACCATATAATTTTTTTCGCGTTTTAGATGAATGATTTCATCAATAACATCTACCACCTTTTCATATTCATGCGGCCACAGACAGCCAAATTCTTCATTCTCACACCAATCTTCCCCTAAGCCGGTAAAAAAAGGAGTGGCAATGGCCTGAAAATAAACACCCGAAATTCGTTTATCATTTTCTATCTCGTGAAGTAGTGTAATGACTTCATGTAAATTTTTATTTGAAATTACTGTTAAAAAATTAATACGAAGCCCCCTGCAATACGCATGTAAATATTCAATGCCTTTCATAACACGTTCAAAACAGCCGTCTTTCCCTCGCAAAAAGTCGTGTGTTGCCGGGTTATTACTATCAAGTGAAATAAAAATTTCTTTCAGTCCTGATACATGTAAACGCTTTGCTACCTCCTCAGTGATCAAATAACCGTTTGTTGGCATAATAGTCTTTAATCCTCTATCGGATGCATGTCTAATTAAGTCAAAAATTCCTTCTTTTAAGAGTGGTTCGCCTCCGCTAATAATTAACTCCTTATCTCCTACTAACATATCCTTAACCGTAGAAACAAAACGTTTCAATTCTTCGATGGTCACTTCATCGTCAACACGTGGAGCTTTCCACATATGACACATCTTGCATTGTAAAAGACAACGATTAAGGACTACCAATGAGCATGACGTTGGATAGCTTTTTTCCCCCGATATTTTCTTTTCACTTTCAAGCTCGCTGAAAATATTTTTCATTTTTTTATACTTTGTTATCGTTGCGATTTGATATTTTGGGTAGTTCAGAAAAAAGCACTGGATATGTAGCTACCAATGATTCATATATCTCTTGTGCGATTATTTTATGCCCCAACACTGTAGGATGCACATAATCATGAAATACCTTCTTATCACGACTTCTACGCAGCACACTCTGTACATCAATCAGACGTATATTATATCGAGAAGCTATCTCTTCCATGATACTAATTTGCTGCAAAATTTCAGGCTCGGAAAGACTATGTGCTTCCGGAATAATAACGAGAGTAAAATTATTGTTTTTTGCTAGAGTAACAAATTCCGTTAATACTTCTTTAAATAGATCGGGAGGAACCTCCATCACGTTTTTATTCTTTATTTTGTTTTTCAGGTATCCGACACCATTGCTCACAGCAAAAAAAAGTCGGCTTTTATAAAGCTGCTTAAGAATTTTATATGTTACATCGTTTGCAACAAAAGGTGACAGAGACAAGAAAGTCGTTAAGTTGTAATTAGAATTTACTGATGGATACTTATTGACCGATGTTTTAATATACTCATAGACGTCTTTATCCGTTAAGTTATTACAAGACGGATAGTTGCTATCATTGCTACCTAAATAAAGAGTTACTATGTCAGGATTAAATTTGAGCAGAATATCTTTAAAATAAATTAACACTTTAAAAGAATTATACCCTCCCACTCCCGCATTAATAACCTCGTACGTTTTGGAATTTTTCAGATTCTTTTGTTTTAGATTTTTTTTTAACAACTCCTCTAATATCTGCGGATACGAGATAGCGTTGGGCCACCCTTGAGTAGACGAGGTCCCTAAACATATAATTCGAACAGTATCACTAGGTTTACGAACAATATGTTTAATCTTATATTCGTTTTTGGGATTGAAAAAGATTTCGCTTGTGTTATATGTGTGGTTTTGAAATAAATTTGTGTGCCTTTCTATATTCCACCGAATACATTGGTACATACGTATCCTAAAGTTCCAATTAGGATAATATTTTAAAGGGGAATAGCGAATAGCAAATTCACCTAAAATAAATATAAACAATAATAAAATAATCCAATATTTTTTTAAAAAACGAATCATATGCTCAGCCGCGCTTCGCTACCAATGTTTCAATATTTTGATAGCCCCTTTTCCTTATTGTTCATCTTTGTAATAGCAGTTTATGATTAATTCACAATTTCGATTACACTGTCTCATGTTCTTACGGATTTGATGCGCTTTTTCTGAAAACCACATTTCACATGGAGATTGCTTTTGAATATTGCCTAACTTTTCCATAAAAAAACAAAGATACGCATCACCAATGGCATTAATATTCAGGGCATCATCACCAAGTCTACATCCTTGTTGTTTAATAACGTTTGTCGGATTTTCAAAATACGATTTAAATGTTCGTAGCTGTCCTGCCGAGTTTCCTATTTTGGCACCGTCTTGTTTCATCTCTATCAAACGGTCTAGTACGTTGTTAATAGTTATCGAATCGTCAGGCCATAATGCGGTTGCTCGTTCGGTATCATACCAATCTACATCTAAATCAGAACCAAATGGCCGCATTACTGCCATAAAATAAATCTGAGAAAGTCGCTCATGACTATTCACCCATTCGACTAAAGGAATCAAATCATGAATGTTTTGCTTCGTAATAATAGTATTAATTGCCATTTCTATGGATGTTGATTCTTCTGCAACATACTGAATAGCATTTATAACCTTTTCATGAACACCGAGAACACCTCGTAAGCAGTCATGGGTGTCAGCGTTGAGACTTTCAAGAGAAAAATTGATCATGTTCAAACCAGATTGCACTATTTTTTTTGCCACTTCTCGTGTAATAGAGTAGGCGCTCGTCGTCACAACAACTCGTGCGCCGTTCTTTCGTGCCAACGTAATAAGATCAAATATTCCTTCTTTGACAAACGTCTCCCCACCGATAAGATGTAGTTCTATGGGGCCACCTCCAAATTCCTGCAACGCAGCAATGAATCGTTTAGCATCATCAATCGACATCTCTTCATCCCGCGTATCTTTTTTCCACAAGTCGCACATATGACACTTAAGATGACAGGTGTTTGAAACCGTCAACAAACACGTTTTGGGTGCTTGAAGCGTTTTTATATTTTTTGCATCCGTTATCATTTCACATAGTCCGTAATGTTTTCTATCTTGTAAAAACAATTCGCCGCTAGATCACACTCCATATCACACTGGTTAATATGTTCTCGTGCTCGCACCATTGCATCACTAAACCAAACATCACGTATATTGTCTTTGCGAATATTGCCGAGCGGTTCCTTATAAAAACACATCGAAATATCACCAGAGGCATTGACTTCCGGCGCCAAATCCCCTCTCGTACACTTAATCCGCATATTGTGTCGAAAACGATAAGGATCTTTAAAATATTCTTTAAGGACACGTAATTGCTCGGGAGGATTACATATTTTAGAGCCATTGTTCCTTTTTCGTTCAATTAACTTATCTATTACATGATGTACGGCATCAAGGTCATGCGGCCAAATTTCTTTATATTTTTCCCGCTGCCACCAATTTTTACTCTCTTCACCGCTATCAAACGGTTGAAGCACTGCATTAAAAAAGAGTGAATCAATTTTTTTATTTTCTTGCACCCAATCAGTAAAGTCGAGTGCCTCATCGATATTATGCTGCATGAGCGTAAAGGTAAGACCAATACTCGTGTCGGTGTAGTAACGTGCACGATAGGTGGACAGATTATCAATAGCCTTCATAACCCGAGCATAACTTCCCTTCATCCCTCGAATGAAGTCATGCTTTACCTCATCCAAACTATCCAGTGAAATAAAAATTCCGCTCATACCAGAATTGACCAGTTGTTCTGCCATTCGTTCATCAATCAGATAGCCGTTGGTGGTAATTGACGTTTTAAAACCAGTATCGGTTATAAACTTTGCCAGTTCTACCGTGTGTGGCCATAAAAGCGTTTCTCCACCAATAAGATGAATAAAAATCGATTCATCAACAAACGAGCGCAAATCGCTAACAAATTGTTTCATTTCATCGAGCGTTAACGAGCTCGGATCTTCTGTATGTTTCCACATATTACACATGCGACAGTGAAAATTACATTGTTTATTGACGACCAGAAGGCAAAAGGACGGTATTTTCTTGCCTTCTTTGTGAAGAATCGGCGCTTTTTCTTTTTTAAAAAACTTCGTTAACAATCTCATTGTTTTCCCTCATCCTGCAATATGAGTTCATTCTCAAAAAAACAATTAATCATAATGTGACAATTTTGTTTACAGTGATAGACGTCATCTCGTATGGTTCGTGTTTGAGGCGATCCCCATAGATTCGGCAGTGAATCAGTCGTGATATTACCAATTGGCTGAGTAAGGCAACAAAAAAAGACTTTGCCATACGGATCAACGTGAAACTCGTAATCGCCAAGATTACATTTTATTGTTTTCAAGAACCGGTTAGGATTTTCAAAGTAACGTTTGAAGTGGATAAAATGATTCGGATGGTTCCCAATCTTCTGTCCGTTCTTTTTTCTAGCATGCAATTCATCCATAATACGTGAAACCTTTGCACTATCGTGCGGCCATAAAAATCTATCTTCTTCTTTTTCAAACCAATAATCATCACGTGCTTTAGAAAATGGCTGGGTGATAGCCTGAAAGCTGATCATATCTAACTCAGCACGAGCTTGCACCCAATCAACAAGTGGCAAAATTTCATCCACGTTATGCCCGGTAATTAAAGATAAAACTGATATTTTCATATCACCGCGTATCTTTTTTGTAATAGATAATGCTTTCATTATTCGTTCATACGATCCGGCTTTTCCCCTGAGGAAGTCATGGGTAGCAGCCTGTATGCCATCTACGGAAAAAGTAAGAGACGACAGTCCTGCACTACTAAGATTTTCAACAACACGCTCATCAACGAGCCATCCATTCGTAACAAGGTTTATCTTAAAGCCATACTGATAAATATGGCGTATAATATCGTAAATCCCTTCTGTTACCAACGGTTCGCCGCCAGAAAGATGAAATTCAAAATCAGTGTTAACAAATCCAACCAGTGAGTCGACAAAACGCTTCTTCTCCTCAAGCGTTGTTTCACATTTGTCTTGCGCTGTTTTCCAAATGTAGCACATGCGACATTGAAACATGCAGCGGTAATTAAGTACCCAACAGCAATAACGTGGCTTTGTATTATGATATGTTTCTTGATTCATAAATAAACATTACTCTTTATACAGCTCTTCATCATCTTCAATGTAACAACAATTAAGCAACAAATGACAATTCGACGTACATTGTTTTACTTTTTCTCTCATAAGATCGGCATCCTGCGAATACCAAAGCTCTCTAATGTCATGTTCACGTATATTTCCGATAAAATCCTTAAAAAGACACATTTGAATAAATCCATAACTATTCACACTGAGTGCTCTGCCGCCAACAATACACTGAGCTTTATTTACAAACTGTGCAGGATTATTAAAATATGCTTTATAGGCACGTAAATGTTCAACCCTGTTACTAATCTTTGAGCCGTGTTGTTTCAGTTTTATCAGCTCATCAAGCACATGCATTGTCTTGTCAATATTCTGCGGCCATAGACATTGAAATTCATCCAACCACTGATCATTGAGGGGCCCACTGTAATTCGGTTGGACAACCGCCATAAAATAAAGCCAGTTAACGTTTTTATTCTCCTCTGCCAGGCTCACCAGACGCAGGGGTTCATCAATGTTTTCGTTCATAATAACGCAGCATAATCCTTTTTGAGTATGTGGCGCATAACGGGTCAAATTATTAAGTGCATCCATAACACGTTGATAGACACCTTCTGTTCCTCTCATGCGGTCGTGTAATGCAGGGCGAGCGCTGTCTAATGACAAACTGACTGCATCAAGGCCTGATGATCCTATCCACTTAGCCATTTCTTTATTTATTAAGTATCCATTTGATGCAATGGTTGTCCGGAACCCTTGCTTTTTCGCATGGGCCACAAGATCAAGAATCCCCGGCATAGAAAGAGCTTCTCCGCCGCCAAAATCAAGTTCAAAACCTTCATCAACTAAATCCCGAAATTGTGTAATAAAGCGTTTCCATTCATCGAGTGTCGGCACTTCATCAGCCTTTGGAAGCGGTTCATCCCATTTATTACACATCTTACATCGCAACATACAATAGTCGGTCGCTGCAATACAACAGAATGCAGGTTTTTCAATCGACTGCTTCTTTACCGTATCAATGCGTGGTCCACTTTGTTCCATAACAAATACCTTTTAAAAAATTAATTACACATCACATTTAAACGGATAATCTCCCTCAAAAAAACAATTGAGAAGAAAATGACAATTATCTTTGCATTGACGAATATTTTCTCGCACCGTTTCAGCTTCTTTTGAATACCAAACCTGGCTTATGTCCGCACCATTTTTTATGTTGCCAAGATTGTCCCACTTAAAACAAAGAAAAATATCGCCAACAGCACTTATATGAAGCCCACGATCCATATTGCACGCTGTCTTCTTAACAAATTTATTTGGCTGTTGAAAATACAATCTGAATGCTTTAAGTTGTTCAACCGAATTTGCGATCCACTGTCCCTCATTACGCCGGCGAATTAATTCATCGATACAAGCGACAACTTTCTTGGTATCCTGTGGCCAGATAGTATTAAAGTCCTGGTCAAACCATTTATCTTGTTTAACCGTATTATTTGGTTGCATAACAGCCATAAAAAGAATTGAATTAATTTTGTCTCGCCTGCTATTTGACCATTCGACAAGTTCAATAATCCCGTCTAAGGTTTTTTCCATGATAATCGTACACAGTCCGATATGAATATCCTTCGAAAAGAGACGGAGATATTCTATCGCTTGCACAACACGTGCATGAACACCTTGTACGCCACGCATCGAATCATGAACTTCTGAATTCAGACTATCAAATGACAAAATAATACTCGTAAGACCACTTTCAACAATACGCCGCGCCATTTCTTTATCAATGAGCCATCCGTTTGATGCAACCGTCGTTTTAAACCCTAAATCACGCGCATATGAAATAAGCTCCAAAAGGTCAGGTCGCATCAGAGCCTCGCCACCACCAATATCAAGCTCAAACCCCTCATCGGTAATGGTGCGTAGCTGTTGAAGAAAAGTCTTATACTGATCCGTCGTAGCCTCAGTCATTCCTTGCGTTACTAAATCATCCTTCCATTTCTCACACATTTTGCATCGCAACATACAGTTATCAATAATCCCTAAACAGCAGAAACCTGGTTTGCTGATGCTTTTCTTCTGGCTTTCACTTTTCATATTTTGCGTTATTGAACTATCCATACCTAGTATCCCTCAATAAAAAAATATACTTTTATTCTCAGTTCGTATTCATTGGTAAAAAAGGAAAGGTTTCCTTTTCAAAAAAACAATTGAGAAGAAAATGACAATTATCCTGACATTGCCGGATGTCTCCTCTCACCTTCTCTGCCGCTTGAGAATGCCATACATCCTTGATAGCATCGGTTGTAATATTTCCTATCCGCTGCCATCGGAAACATAAAAAGATATCTCCCGTAGCACTAATATGAACTGCCCGGTCCATATTACACGGACGATTTTTCACAAACTGTTCCGGATGAGAAAAATATCTTTTAAAAGCATCAAGCTGATGATACGGATTTTGGATTTTCCATCCCCACCATTTAAGCCACTTAATATAGTTAATAAGCCGTGTTATCTTTCTTTTTCGTTGTGGCCATAAAGATGAGAATTTTTCCTCATACCATTTCTCTTCCACCGGTGTATTGTTTGGCTGCATTGCGGCCATGAATACAATCCAATTCACCTTCTCATTCTTTTGCACCCACTTAATAAGCGGGAGGATATCGTTCATATTTGAATCATAAAGTACCGTACAAATTCCAATTTCTAACCTCCTCGAATAACGTCGTAGACAATCAATGGCAGAGAAAACCTGTTTTGCTGCCCCTTTTTGCCCGCGCATCTCATCATGAACATTTTCCCGTAAACTATCTAATGAAAGATTAATCGTTCGTAAACCGGATTGAGCAATACGCTGTGCCATATGATCATTAATGAGCCATCCGTTTGAAGCAATATTAGTAATAAAGCCTTCTTCTGATGCACAGCGTACTAGATCAAGGATATCATCTCTCAAGAGCGCTTCCCCACCCCCAAAATTTATTACAAATTCATTTGGTTTTGGTACGATGCGTTTTAAAGAAATAATGGCCCTTTTCCACGCATCAAACGGTACCACCTCCCCCTTCTTCACCAAACGATCTTCTTGCCACTTGAAACACATTTTACATCGAAACATGCATTCATCAACAATACCAAAACAACAGAACGACGGAGATACCGTCTGTGTCGTATGCTGTTTCTCTTTCAATAACGTACCAGGTGTCATATTAGTTCCTTGTAGACAAAGAATTCCGTGTTCGACCGACAGCCGCCATCGTTTTTAAAATTGCTTTTACCGGTTTATTTAAACGAGTAATTTTATTATGTAACAAAAGTGAATGTCCGATATTATCGCAGCTGCGAAAACACCCAACAGCCGCATTGGTATCGTTACCAATCAATCGAAAATACGGGTCATGAATATCGAAGCGTCTTGTCTTCCTCCGAAATTCCTGCTGCCGTGCACTATTCCACAGTGAACGAAATGTTTCTTTATGCAAATTCCCAATAGGAATGCGGTGTGATTTAAGGCATGAATTTACATCACCGGTTGCAACAATACGCGCAAATGTCCAACCGGCATAGCACGGGATTGTTTGCATAATATCCCGATCATATTCCCCATTTCCCTGACACGAGCTTGAAAGTCTTCTTAAAAATGTTTCGTAATTTTCTAGACATATAGTATTATTTTCATTATCAAATTGCTCTTTAAGTTTTTTTGCCATAAAAAGCAATTCTTCGGCCTGCTTTTCAGAAAGCAAAAGTTTATCCGTCTTCCCCGGAATCGTATCAATGAGGGTAAACTCAACCGCTTCAGACTCGGTGGCAACGACAAAATCAATCATAGACGGAAAATTCTGGTAATTCATATTAAAAACGACGTTATAAATCTTAATGCAGGGAACATTCTCTCTTCTCCTTTTATAACGATTAAGAAACTGTAAACATGATTTAATTTCATAGAATGTTTCCTCAGTTTTATTGGGATGTGTTTGAGCGTATACATCGGGTGTTCCTGCCCATAAGCTTACAATAAGATGATCTACCTTGTTCTCTACCAAGTACCGTGCAATATCTTCTGTTACAAGAGTAAAATTAGTGTTTATCGATACGATAAATCCTTTTTTCTTTGCATATGAAATAATCCTCATTGCTTCAGGATGCATAAAAGGTTAACCACCTCCAGCAAAATAGATCTCCTCTGTTCCCATGTTTTTAAGTTCATTTAACAATGAAAGGACCATATCTGTTGGCAATGTGGCATCAGAGGTCTGCTTATAATCATCGAGCAATGGCGAATTGCACCAGCACCCGATGCAGTTATTGTTACACGCATTGGTTAAATCAATTTGAACACATCGAGGTCCTTTATAAGCAAAAACTCCGTCAAATGCTCCAATAATCTCCAAAACAGTACGCCTTATTTTTTTATATCTATTACTGAAACGGCTCATACGATAATCTCTTCTCGTTTGATTTCTTCAACACTGCTATTTTCTTCTTTAAATACTATTTTTTTTGCATACCCGTTCATTTCTAATGCAATCGATTTCTTTTTCCCTAAAGCTACGGCATAGGCATTGATCAATTCTTTTGCAACTCGAGGCCAATTATACTTTTCCTCAGCTTTTTGTCTTGCTAATAACCCCATTGTTTCTATTAACGTATCATCGTTAAGTAATCGTTGAACCCCTTCCGCGAGTGCATCAGAACTTCCCGGTTTTACTAGTATGCCGCATCCTTCTAACATCGTCTTCACTTCACCAACAGCGCTTGCCACAATCGCCTTTCCTGCCGATAAATATTCAACTACCTTGAGAGGACTTTTACAACGCGTTATTTCATTATCCTCAAAGCATGCTACTGCAATATCTGCCGCAGCTAAATACTGTGGCACCATTTCATGACGAAGAGCACCAAGAAACATAATCGCATCATCGACCTTCAAACATTTTGCCAATTCCTGGAGGTCTCTACTCTTACTCCCTGAACCAATAATAAGATAGCGGGTATGAGGATTTTTCTCCCGTATCTTACTTACTGCTTTGACAAATAAGTGTGTATACTGAGCTCCGTTCAGTTGCCCAATATAGACAACCAGCTTTCCACCGGCATTAAATCTTTTTTTGATACGTTCACCGGAAACAGATCCATTAAACGTACCTAGATCAGCACCAACAGGGGTATTAAAAATTCGCTGGGAAGGAATTCCCAACGATACACATTTCCTTCTCAATTCCGCACTCGCAACAGACACCGTATCTACCATCGTGGGAAGTATACGCTCAAAAGTATTAAGAAAAAAATGTATATACCTGCTCGGAGGATGCGCAGAAGTCTCATAAATTGCTTCTTCTAAATCATCCCAATCATAATGCACCGGTTTTCGGAATTTATAACATCCGAAAAGAACCGGAAGGCTGACATAATGAAAACATTTTTGGAAATGTACGATATCTGCCCACTCGATTTCGGTAAGAATTTCTCGGAAGTTTTTCATAAAACGTTTCCATTCTCCCCGCCGCCTGAGTGAAATGACTTCAAAACCATAGGGATGACGCGTATGTTTTTCTATCGATGTTTCCTGAAGAAAGTGTATTAACTTCACCGTATGCCCCATACGAACAAATTCGCGAGCAATATTCTCTATGCGTATAGTCCACGGCTCATGGTGATCAAAAATATCATGTGGATGTACAAGCAAAATTTTCATTATATTTCCCTATACCATTTAATTATGGGCTATCACACGCGATTCTGCTTAACGATTCTTGCATATACTAAATACAGATAATAAACAATAGTAATAAAAAAAAGATATCCCAAATTAAAAAATCTCTTTAGTCTCATTATTCTTTGCTCTTTCGTTTTTTTCTTTCTAACTTTAACGCAACGCTACTTTCAAAATAATCATATTCGCCAGGGTTCATAAGAATCTGTCCATTACGCGAGCACTGTAAAACTCTCCCTTGAAACATATCATCAGAATTAATTATCTTGTTACTATACCCGTCTTTTATCGGAGTAAAATTAACCGTTACTATTGGCGTCTCCCTATCATTCGTTGCAGGAAAAATAGTTAATGGTTGACTACAGTCCGTACTTTTACCTACACACTCCCAATCCCCACCATAATCCTTACTAAAAACATCGGGGAAATTCCCCTTTTTTCCATTTAACATCCACTGTTGATACAGCGGAGAGAGCATAACGTTAAACTGTTCCTTTTCAAAAAGAAATTCCTTATAAACTTTATTGATGATGCGCCACGATAGTTCATCGGCAGAAATAAACTTTATAATCCATAATTGTTCCATAGGTATTTGTTTCCATTTAACCACCATACGCATTTCGCTATGAGATAGTTTTATGTATTCCCTTACCGCATGATGGATACAATCATTCCATCCTGTTTGGTGGTCATAATATGAACAATAAAGCCCCATTGACCGAGTGATTTCTTTTGTTTTGGACAATAATGAATTACTCTCATGTTTTATCCAAAAAATCGTATCCTTATTGCTTATCTGTTCCCGATGAAAGTAACAAGCCTTTGTATCAAAAATAAAATCACATTGAAATGGGCCTTCGCCCTCATGAATGGGTTTTCGTATAGCAATACGCTTACAATGAATATCCTTTACGTCATGAATTTCGTATTCAATGGTATCTGAACAATTAAAACCGCCTCCTATGGCAAGGGGCACCTGTGGATGGTTTTCATCTTTAAAAAGAAGATAAAAATTCCCTTTACTTTTGCCACTAATCAAACCATGTGGCGTCATGCACTGTTTACTACCATCACGCAAGATACAATCATTGCTGTAAACTTTTTGTAGTTGGAGAAAAAAATGAAACTGGTACATACAATCAAAAGAGGAAAAATCAAAATCAATAGTAACAGTTACCGAGTCATCCGCTTGGATTGTCCACGTGCATATTTGTCTGCCAAATGGATACGCAACACTAAACTCCATTTTACTTTCGGACCGCTTTGTATAGGTTGTTGGCTGTTGCAAAGAATAATACTCCTGCTCTTTTATTCGTAGAACACTATACATTCCGTGTTCATCGGTGACAAGATTACCATTTTTAGATATTTGAACCTTTTTATCATAAAAGAATAACTTAATAGTACCTTGTTGTAAGGTTCGCATATGCTGTTTTTGTTTGAGGAGGCTATCCAGATTTTTATTATTTATTAATTCCACGGTAAAAGAAATTACTTTCTCTTCTCCTTTTCTAATTGTTATGCTACTCTTCCCTGCGTTGAGTGAACGGCAACCGAGTTCATCATTAAAGTTTATTACCATGGGATGAAATGAATTATCCGACATGTCTCGAATAATAATATTAGGTGCTGCCTGTACCGTACGTACTCCTATTATTTCTGGCCAATCTCCTGATGGATACGGGACATTTGCACAATCAATATCGCCTTTAACAGAAACGAACGGAGCCTGCGTTATTCCCATGAGCCATTGTTCATAAAAAGGTTGTACAATGCATTCAACATTTACATCTTTGAGCGTAAGCTCTTTGTGTGAAGCAAATTTACACGTAAACGTAATAATGTTATCCTGCAATTGTGCTTGCCATATCTGCGTTAATGGAAAAAGTGACGTTTTGCCAACACATTTGAGTGTGTTATCATCTTTAATCTGATACTCCCAATCAAATGCTGATATTGAATGATACAGATTATCATTGATGCGGAAACTTGAAGATAGACCATTTTTTTTGGTTAATTCAGTACCACCTGCAAAAATGCAAAACTTCCCCTTATTAAATGAAAGTTTTGCACGATGATTGCGGATGGTTCTCTTTTCCAAATCATTTTTTAGATGTTCCTCTAAATTCTTTTGCCTCTTTGTAACAATACGATCGAGCTCCTTTTTAGAAACAAAGTCGAATCTAACATGAAACTCTTTCTGTTGCACATTCGTATCAACGAGATAATTAACTGCACGGCTAATACCATGTTGTGAAAGACGGTGAAGAGACAGTCGTGCATTACGATTCTCCTGACAATCATTAAAAATAATAACCGGTGTTTGTTCTTGTTCGGCACTGATTGCTAGAAAATCTACTGCTAAATCATTCGGCAAAGAATGTTCATCCCATGTAGAATCTGACTTACAGTCAATACCATTATCAGTGGTAATATTATAAAGCCATCTGTCATACACGCTATTTACTAAAAAACCAAACTGTGGATATGAGAATGAGCTGTTTTCACTTGTTGTGATCATTATTTGTACTTCTAACGTATTGTCTTTAACTTCAAGCATCCATGCTTGAATGATAGGCAAATTCTTTGCCTCCCAGATTAATTTCATACTTGAGGATGTTACTTTCTGCCTCTTCCATTGAAATTTCGAAATATCATATATAAAATCACCGCATTGTACTGAACTGTAAAGCCCTATACTTTCGGTAACTTCTTTCCCGTCATAAAAAATTCTTGTTGCATGCTCTTCAAAAAGCACTTGTAGGAGACCAGATGTTATACTGTTAGAATCAAAGATAGATATTACTTCGATCATACGCAGCACAGAGATAGTTTGCATTACATGATCAATCATCTCTTTGGAAACAAAATTAAAACACACATGAACATCTTCGCGTATTGTATCTGTATTTATAGAAAAATTTAAAACACGGGCTGCATATGGCTGTACTGCATTATAAAGAGATAGTTTCACATTGCGGTTCTGTGTACAGTCAGTCACCATGAGTGCGGGAACATTTTCGTTCTCAGCTGTTATAGCAAAAAAATCTGCGGGCGTTTCATTCGGTAACGGAATCTCTTCCCATGTTGTATCAGGCATAAACTCGAAGCACTTTCCACTATTTATGTTATAAAACCATTCTTTATATTTTTTATTTATAAAAAATCTAAATTGCGTTTGTGAAAATGTTCTCTTGTCAGTTGCCTCGATAACCGCATTAATTTCTAATTGATTCTCTTTTATTTCAAAAAGGACCTCTTGTATAATAGAAGTATTTTCCAGAAAACCCGTTAATTTCATGCTCCGTTGTGATATTTTCTTTTGTATCCATTGAATCGTTAATGAATTATACCAACTGCCATTTATTTGTAAGGAACTCGCAAATCCAACATTTTCTGTTATTTCCTCACCATATATATATATCCGCATTCGGCTTTCCTCGCACAACACTTGTAATGTTCCGTCTTGTATACTTCTTGATTCAAACATCATTAATACGTCTATGAGGCGTAATCCGAGCATCGCATGCATAATTTTGCGGATAATCGTTTTACCAACAAAATCAAATCGTATACGATATGCCATCTCCGTTACCTTCTCTTCTGAAATGACACTCACTGCACGGCCGATCTCTCGTTGTCGTATATTCCCCAACGATAATCTCATGTCACTACTATTCCTATCTAACGGCGTAAGAATAAGTGCTGGCATATGTTCTTGCTCAGCTGTCAACGCAAATAATTCTACTGCTTCGTCATTCGGTAATGATATCTCTTCAAATGATGTATCATATCTAAAATCTAAACACTTCCCGTAGTCAACGTTATAAAACCATTCGTTGTATTCCCTGTTTGCCATCATGACAAACTGCGTGTTGGTAAACCCACTTCCATCCGTTGATTTTATTAAAAGCTTAATTTCTAATCCGCTCTCCCTTATCTCAAAAAGCCATTCCTGTTGTACCGTTGTGTTCTGCAGCGTTCCCTTTAACTTCATACGCTGAGATGATAATTTTTCCCGCTCCCACTTAATCCCTGATGAGTTGTACCAAATATTATTTAATTGTAATAAACTGTAAAAACCTATCCCCGCGGTTACTTCTTCCCCTTTATACAAAACCTTCCACTTCTCAGCTTCAAAGACCACCTGCAACGGCCCTGATTGGATGCTTCGTGATTCAAGCACCTCCGTCATCCTCATCCGAAGAATCCTTTGGAGCTCTTCTTTAGCGACAAGATCAAATCGTACACAAAATTCTTCTCGTGATGCTTGTACGTTTGATATATACCCTATCGCTCGGGCCGCTCCGTGCTCTAATGTGTTATACAACGCCACTCTTCCTCTCTCATTCTTCGTGCAATCGGTAAACAGAAAGGCTGGTTTGTCCTCCCCTTTCGCCGCTAACGCAAAAAACGCAACCTCCTTCTCATCAGGCAATGGTATCTCTTCCCACACCGTATCATATTTAAAATCAAAACACCGCCCTTGCGTCATATTGTAAAACCATTCCTCATATTCTTGATTTACCAATACAACAACCTGCGGTTGTGAAAATGTCTTCTTTCCCTCTGCTTCTATCATTACTTTTATCTCAAATCCTTTTTCTCCTACTTCAAACAATATCTCTTGTTTTACTGAAATACTTTTCATACAACCGGTCAATTTCATGCACCGCGGCGCAACCTTCTCCATCTCCCACTTAATCGTTGATGAACTGTACCAATTATGATTCGATTGCAATAAACTGTAAAATCCAACCCCGCCCGAAAGTTCTTTTCCGTCCGCATAAATGCTTAATCGGTCATCATTAAATAATATCTTGATTCGACCCGCGGTGATGCTATTCTTTTCAACAAGTGTTTTTTGCTTCTCACTGATCAGTTTATGCAGACGCTTCGTAGATAAAAAAGCAAATCGCACATGAAATTCTTCCCGCGAAAGTTTTTTGTTCGATACAAAACGCAATGCACGCCCCACGCCCTGCTGGGTCGTATTAGAAAGATTAAGTTGTATACCCTGATTCATACAACCAGCCACCATAAGACCGGGAATGTTTTTTTGCTTAGCAGTCATAGCAAAGAATTCCATTTCCGCATCACTCGGGAGCGGGATATCTTCCCACCGCACATCGTGCTTAATATCAAAACATTTTCCATTACTTTTATTTAAAAACCATTCGTTATACTCTTTATGCGCAAGTATAACTACCTGCGCATTTGAAAATTCACTATCATCAGCTTCCATCAGCAGCTTAATTTCCAACTCGTTTTCTTTTGCCTCAAATAGCCATTCCTGGTGCACCGACGCACTCCTTATCACTCCTCTTATTTTCATACACTGCGGCGATATCTTTTCGCGTTGCCATTTAATAGACGAAGAGTTGTACCAAATATTATTAACCTTCAACAAACTGTAAAAACCAACCCCCGTTGTTACCTCTTCGCCGTCAAACAACACGCGCCACCGTTGCGTCTCAAATACTACCTGAAGCCGTTCTGAGGTTATACTTTGCGAATCAAGAATGGACTGCATCTTTGGTTGGATGAGTCGTTTTAACGTTGCTTTTGAAAGGAAATTAACCAGCACATGAAATTCTTCTTGTGATGTTTGCACATCCAAGATAAAACTTAATGCACGCGCCGCTCCGTGTTCAAGGGTATTATAAAGCACGATCCGTCCCGCTCCATTTTTTCTGCAATCAGTAAAGGTAAATGCCGGCTTATCTCCCTCATCCGATGCTAAGGCAAAGAATGAAACATCCGCATCACTCGGAAGCGGCATCTCTTCTGATATCATATCGTGCTTAAAATCAAAACATCGTCCTTGTGCAGAATTGTAAAACCATTCTCCGTACTCTTTGTTCGCAAGGAGTACGAGCTGTGGTTGGGAGAACATGTTACCGTCAGTTGTCTTCATCACCGCCTTAATTTCTAAAGCATCTTTTGTAACTTCAAAAATGAATTCTTGGAATACGGCAGGCGTTTTTTTTGTTGTCGTTAATTTCATACACTGCGACGATATCTTTTCGTAATGCCACCGCATAGTAGATGAGTTATGCCAAAGATTGCCTACCCGCAGCGAACTATAAAAACCAACACCGCCGGTTACTTCTTCACTATCAAAAAATATTCTCAATTGTTTTTCTTCAAAAACAACTTGAACAGCTCCCTCAGTGATACTATGTGCTTCGAAAGCCAACAAGATTTCTAATACGTACAACCCAAGAATGGCTCGAACAATATTCGAAAGGAGATCGTACTCATCAAAATAAAACCGTATATAAAATGTTTCTCGCGACACTTGCGCATTCGAAATAAAACTAACCGCTCGTGCAGGACCTTGTTGCATAGTATTCGAAAGGGAACGTTTGATGTTAGGATTTTTTGAATAGTCGGTAAAAATTAATGCCGGTACATCCCCCTTATCCTGAGCAATGGCGAAAAAATCAACCGAAATGTCATGCGGGAGTGGAATTTCTTCCCATGGTATATCATGTCTGAAATCAAGACAGACACCTTTCGAAATATTTTGAAACCATTCGTTGTACTCCTTATTAGCTAATACAACAAGCTGCGGATGGGAAAAGGTGCCACCTTCAGTCGTTTCCATCACTGTTTTGACATCCAACCGATTATCGTGTAATTCAAAAAGCCATTCCTGGACAACAGGAATGTTCGGCATTGTTCCAATCAATTTCATACTGGAAGGTGACACTCTTTCACGATGCCATTTCATCGCTGATGAATTGTACCAAATATTTTGATACAGCAAGGAGGTGTAGAACCCTTTCCCTTGCGTTATTTCACAATCTTGGTAAAAAACCTTAATTGCGCTATCATAATCATCAAAGTGAAGACGAATTGTGTTATTCTGTATCGTTGCTTTTTCTTCAATACGTCGAACGATCTCATCTATTTTTGTTATATCAGTAAAGAGCGAAATATTTCCTTTAATTAAGGCGCTCCTTCTTTTACCTTTTGAAAAGTTTAGTTCAAGACAATGAGAATTGCCGTTGATGGCCTTATGCGAAAATGAAATAATGTTTTTTTCTTCTGTCATACTAAAGATCATTCCCGGCAGAACATCATCCTTATCATGTGCAACATCAACGCCAAAAAAATCCCCGCGTCGTACCATTGTTGAATGGAGGCACATTTCATCCCCATGATACATCGCTGAAAACACTCCTCGCTTCACATTACAAAACCACGATTCATAATCACTATCAAATAGAGTAATAAATTTTACGTCCATCTCCTGAGCAGATGCTTCTGTTTGAACATGAATGTCAAAATACAGTGAACCATCGGGGCCAAGATTGGTCTTCCACGTGATAGTAGTTGATAATGCTTCTAAAAAACCTTCCGCTTCAAATGATGTCGGTGAAGATGTTTTCATTTTCCAGTATGCTTGGAAGGAATAGAATCTCGTTTCACCCCGCGTAATTGACACATACATACCCGGATCAGGAGTAATCGCTCTTTTTTTCCAAAAGATAAATAAGCGTCCATTATTAAAAATAAGCTCAACGTCCGCATAGGAAGCAAGGGCAATACCTCGTTTACGCCCTGAACATTGATAGTAATAATTAATTACCTCCCGCGTTTTTCCACGACAAATTAACTCCCCTTTTCGCAATAAAAATGTTCTATCACACATTTGATCGATTAAATTCATACTATGGGAAACGACAACAATGGTCTTTCCGCGACCTTTAAGAGTTTCGATATGATGCATACATTTCTGTTGAAACGCCACGTCACCGATGATTAACACCTCATCAATAAGGAGAATGTCGGGATCAACATTCACTGCGATACTAAAACCTAATCGCATTTCCATACCGCTTGAGTATGTTTTAAGCGGCATGTCGATAAAGTCTTCTAACTCGGCAAACGAAATCATCTGATCAATCTTACTTTTAATCGTTTCCGTATCAATACCAAGCATCGCACCATTAAGATAAATATTTTCTCTTCCGGTCAAATCACGATGAAAACCAACCCCTAATTGTAAAATTGCGGCAATGGTCCCGTTAATATGAATGTTACCCCGGTCAGGTTTTAATATCCCTGCAATAAGTTTTAAAAGGGTTGTCTTCCCCGAACCATTTTCTCCGATAATGCCGACCACTTCCCCTTTTTTTATTGTAAGTGAAATATCCTTCAGTGCCCATAATTCTTGTCGTGTGCCTTTACCGATCGACATCCGCTTAAGAATCTTTTCTTTGATGCTATCTATCTTGTGGTGAAAGACATTGTATCTTTCTCCAACGTTCTTAAGTTCGACAGCGCACGTATTTATTTCGTTCACATTTCTTTTGGTATTGTCCATTATCTTTTTTAACATCGATAAACCTTAACGCTCACCCCGTTAGAGATAGGAAACGCTATTATTTGTTTTGAGGCGTTTCCGTATTTTTCATAATCATTTTATAAATTAATTATACTTTTTCACTTCACACATGCTAATTAATGAAACCATAATTTTATCTCTAGCGGGGCTCACAATTCCTTTACCATGTCTCGCTCTTTATTAATGAAAACCAACCATCCGGTCAGCAAAAACACAAGTCCAACACCCAGCATCTTTCCATACAACAACAACTGAGGCGCCGCACTATCGAATAACACCCCTCGATATCCTTCAATAAAATAAATTGTCGGATTAAGATAATAGAAAGCCAGCACTTCTTGAGGAACTTGTGTCAGTGGATACAAAATAGGTGTTAAATAAAACCAAAACATAAGCACAACGGTAAGTAAATGGCCAATATCTTTGTAAAAGACATGTGCCACACTTAACATAAGGGATAACCCCATGATAAATAACAAATGACATACAATGATCGGAAATAAATGAAGAAGTATTACTAACGGGATGGGGGTGCCAAACACATACAGAATAGGAAGCAAAATAATAAGCGCAAAGAGAAAATCTATGAGATTGCTTAAACAATACGATAGTGGCAGCACGGCTAAAGGGAAATTAATTTTCAGCACCAGGTTGCTATTACTAATCACCGACGCTGTTGCCTCACCTAATGAATTGGCAAAAAACATCCAGGGCAATATTCCCACACAAAGAAACAAAGGAAAGTTTTCAGTGTCTGTTTCAAGTACATACGAAAAAACAAAACAAAAAATAACGATCGTACACAGTGGTTGTAATAATGCCCAGAAAAAACCCAAGACGGTATTTTTATACTTTACTTTGATATTGCGCAGTGTCAGATTTTTTATGATCTTCCATTCGCGCAATAAAATAATGGCTCGTTCAATAGCAATACGCATTAAGAGCTTTTCCCTACGTACTTCATTACAAAATTACTTATTTTATTTTTAAATTGTGTTCGATCAAAACGGTATGATGCCGCACGTACTTTTTCCACGACAAACGTCATCGCTTCAAACCGTTGTATCGCCTCAACAAAATCCTCTGCCGTTTGGTGGGGGACGAGAACACCACTAATGCCATCCTCGACAATCTCCGTTGCTCCTCCTTTGCCGTAGGCAATAACCGGAAGCCCCGTTGCTTGCGCTTCGGCCATCACTAATCCGAAATCCTCTACGCCTGCAAAAACAAACCCTTTTGCCTTTTGATAATAGTTCAGCACTTCGTTATGGTTCAAATGAGTCAAAAAGCTAACATTCCCTTTGGCACGTTTTTGTAAGCGCTTAAGCTCGGGGCCACTGCCAATAACTTTTAGTGGATAGCCTAACCGATTAAATGTCTCTATCACAAGATCAATGCGTTTGTATGCCTTAAGCCGTGACACGGTGATGTAAAAATCTTCTCTTTGAACTTCTTTGTTAATACAATAAAAACCCGTATCAACCGGTGGATAAATCACCTCAGCAGTTCGTCCATAATAATTGGCTATCCGTTTCGCCACCGTCTCTGAAACCGCAATAAATTGGTCTACTCCCTGCGCTTGTTTTTTGTCCCACGTGCGTAAACACTTCGCAATAAGGGGAAGACATTTCCTCACCACAGCAGGAATATACTCATGCGTTGCATATTCTTCATACAAATCCCATGCGTAGCGGATAGGCGTCAGGCAATAAGAAATATGTGGCCGAGTATTGGTCCGGATCCCTTTAACCCATGCATGTGAAATTGAAATAATAATGTCAAAGTCCTGCACATCAAACGTCTTAACCACCAACGGAAATGACCATAAATAATATTGGTAATGTTGCTTCGCTCCCGGTGCATATTGTAACAATGATGGGCGAATGTCCCAACTCTCATAGGCAGGGAGTGCCCGCTTATCATACACAAGCGTAAAAATCGGTGCCTGTGGGAAAAGCTCGTGTAATGCTTCTAAACATCGCTCTGCACCACCGAATTGATTCAAATAATCATGAACCAGCGCAATTTTTAAATCGCCTACTTGTTTTTTCTCAATAGTATCAACAGTGCATGCCATTTCATTCATTACGAGATTGATCCTTCCTTAACACAAACCGTCTCGTTCGCGAGGGGAGAAAAGTGCGGAAAATATGCCTGGTATTCCCCCATCATAGTAAAGATTGTCTTGTCTGATACAGAGCGGCGGCGTTGTGCCGCTCGCCTTTTAATCAATATCATGGGCATATGTACGAGTATCCATAGCCAACTTTTGAGCGCAGCAAAAACAAAATGCATCTTTCTTTCAGCATAGCGTGAAAGATACGTTTTATACTTAGCGTAGGTAAGTTTTGTTATCTGTACGGAAAGAGTCAAGAGCGTTTTCACTTCATAATTTTTAAGAAGCGTTATCATTCTATTACGCTCCATTAAATATTTAACCGTCGGGTTATCTCTGCCCATGGTGTGACTCATCCGATGATAACAAACCGCCTGGGGGATAAAGAGTGTTTCCCGTCCGATCATCTTGAGCCGATACCCAACATCAAAATCTTCGTTTAAATACACATAATCAGCATCAAACATCCCCACCGCTCGAATATCCTCCTGTCGGATAAGCATTGCGGCAGATGAAGCAAAAAATATCCTTTTTCTCTCATCATATTGCCCCGTATCTTCTTCATAAATTCCCCGATCCCATGCATAACCAAACATGTTTGCAATGCCACCCGTACTGTTAATGGCATTATGATTATCCTGAAACAATATTTTTGGTTGAAAACAAGCGGCTGAAACCCCGCACGCTTCCCGCATCAAGCAAGAAATAAACTGCGGGGTAAGCACCACATCGTTATCAAGGAACAAAAGCCACGTATGGTGGGCAGCGGCGATTCCCCTATTTCTCGAATAGGCAGCCCCCTTTTGTTTACCATTGTGAAGGATAAGAGCCTCGGGATATACCGTCCGAACAATTTCTAATGAATTATCACGCGAGCTATCATCAATAATAATGACTTCAAGGGCCTCTGTGCCACAATTCTGCTCTTTTATTGATTGCAGCAAGTCACCTAAGACACTGCTTCCATTGCGGTTAGGAATAATTATTGATATTGGTTCTGTCGCCATCATACGTTACGAGCGTTATTTAAAATTAATTGTCTTTAAAAAGTATGCTTTAATACAAAAATAGGTCTGAATAAAAAGATAAACACCATCAATAAGCAGCAATCGAAAACGCTTGTGAAATACATCCTTTATCACTATTGAGATACTATGCACACATTCACGCCACATGTCTTTCGTCAATACAACACCAGTGTGCGGATAATCCTTATGGCGAAAGCCCCAGCACGTTCTCATCACTGAACGCAAGGTATCCTTTTTGATATGAAATGCCTGTGCCTTCGATGTGTACATAAGTTTTTTCCCTGCTTGAATTAATCGCTCACTTAAATCAATATCTTCATGATACAAACGGTAATATGCATTGTACAATCCGATAGAACATAACTCTTTTTTGCGAAAAAGAGTATTACTTCCCGGCAGAAAAGAAACTTCTTTTACTGTTTCACCAAAATGCTGAATGAGATGTATGCTCCGCCACGCATTGACACACGTATCCTCTTTGGCTTCATCTAGTTTTCCACCAACACCAGTTATCGATGGATTATCAAAAAACGGAAGACATCTTTCAAGCCATCGCCTATCAAGAACACAATCCGCATCAACTGAAGCAACTAGTTCATAACAACAATGCTGGACACCGGTATTGCGCGTTAACGCAATACCTTGATTACTTTTATGAGAAATAATTTTAACGGGATATTGTTGAGCTATCTGTACAGAATTATCCTGTGATCCATCGTCGATGATAATAATTTCAGCAAAAGGAATTGTCTGTTGAAGTATCCCCTCAAGTGTTTTATCAAGATACAATGCGCCGTTGTAAACAGGAATGTAGACCGATACCTTTTCCATATGTTGAACGTTGAAAATTGCTGTTGTAAAAAGGGTTGTATTTTAACACATAACCTATTGAGTGACAATAAGATTACATAGGTTAGGGAGGTCTTTTTAAGGCTCAAAAACACCCCTTGAGAAGGGGTGTGGGTATTTTTGTATCTTATTTAATGCTAGTTGGTTACAACAGAAAAATTGATCTATGGTGTGTGATTATGAAGAATTCTTACTCATAAAAGGGGTATTTGTATGAAAAATTACAATGTTTTAATGGTTAAAATAAGGCGGGGGTTAAGCTATTTTTTAACGATGCGTATACCTAAATTCTCTCCAACAGTGACAACTTCACCTTGAGCAACCACTTTTTCGCCAACTTGTAAGTCAAAAAGAGCGTTTTCAACACTTTTTTCAAGTTCGATGATGGAACCGTTCTGCAAATCCAAAACCTCTTTAAGTTTCACCTTTAATTCACCAATTTCTACCCGTACTTCTACATTAACATCTAAGACACGTTCAATATTTTTTACTTTATTCATAATATCATCAATGCTTTTTTTATTTCCTTCCAGAGGAGAAGAAACATCTTGTCCCATTGTACCCTCTTCAGTCTTTTCTGGCTGTTTTTCTTTCTCGGGCATAGCTCTCATTCCCTGAAAAATTGATTAAAAACATACCATTGACTACTAATTACTATGCCATAAGAAGTTTTCTTTGTCAATAAGGTAATACCTTATTAAAAGGTTTCTTTTCTCTTTAACTAATAATTTAGAACTCCGAAATAGGACGAAAAGGGATGAAAAAATGTCCGTATTGAATAATCATATTTTTTATTCATTTCAACAATAGCGGATCGCAATTCATCCCAATACCGATTCCAAATATTCTCATGAGAACACACAGCATCAATCATCGACAAGCGATCATTGCAACATTGTCGTAACACTGAACGGAGTTCATCCCAATTAAGCATTTTTACATTGATTCCTTCAAAATCAAGGAACGAAACAATTCCTGAAAACATCTTCATAATTTCTTCGGGATTAACCACATGTGGTATGACCGGATTAACGTACACGCGAGTTTTAATTCCTGCTTCGATCAAGGCGGTAACCGTTGCAATACGTTTATGAAAGGGAAGAGAATGTGGTTCAAGCACATCGCAAATCGCTTTAGTCAAAGGACTTACCGTAAAATAAATCTCGGTCTCTCTGCCTTTTTTTAATACATCAACATCGCGTACGATTAACGATGACTTTGTAAGAATAGTGTACGCTACATCATAATCATTCAAAATGCTCACGAGTTCTCGCATTAATCCGTAGCGCTCTTCACATGGCTGATACACCTCTGTTGTCGATCCAATCAGCACATGGTTAACTTTCTTTGACTGTAATTCTTTTCGCAAAATTGTTGGCGCATTTATTTTTACATCAACAAATGATCCCCACGGTGCATGACGTTTCTGGATGGCTTTATTTTTTTGCACGTAACAATACCGGCAACCAATACTACACCCGCGATACGGATTAATGACATAATCGCCAAGGTTAATCCCTGACGGCGCAAGCACCCGCTCACAATGTATTTCAGTTAATGTCGTCGTCATACCATACTCTTCACAATCGCTGCAACATACTGTACATTAATAGCAACCGCTTTTGCGATGTTATATTTTAAAACAAGTAGTTTGATTGAGTCGATCGGTTGGCACAGCAGTGCTTTCACTTTCTTTTTAAACCCTTTCGCATTAAAATGTTCTGCCAAAAAATTTTCTTTTGGAAATAAAAAACAAAGTCCGTCTGACACAGCTTTTACAACCAAAAAAGGAACATGTTCTCTCTGTAAATACTCTCCAATGTAATACGCTTCCATATCCACAATGCGCACATCGGGGCGCGAGGTAGAAACGCTCCTTTTCTCAGACAATGTAAAAAGTTTATCTTCGGTCAATAACGTTCCCGTACAAAAAATATTTTTTTGAAATGCATTGGTTAGGACATATGCGCGCATTGTTTCATCTATGGGGATGTCTTCGCCGGCTGGGGAAACAATTTTGTCTGGAATAACAATATTCCCCACGTTGAGCGTTTTATCAGTGGCACCACAAATACCAACCAATACGACCAGATCAACAGCACGGATGGTGTCCTCAATGGCACACAACTGCTTCTCAACATTCCTTCTGCCGACACCCGTGACAAAAAAATAAACCGTACTTTCACCTGCTACGGTTTCAATGATTTTCCCCTTGTGTGCTGAAAATACCTTTTTACCAAAAAGGCGGACGAGCGGTGTTATTTCCTCTCGCATTGCGCCAAGAATTAATATTTTTCGTTTAGTAGGGTCTTTCATGTACTAAATTCCCGATAAAGGCAGGGGTGTACGAAAAAGCATGTTCTTTCAAAAATTTTATTAGATAATTAACTCTTTTCAACGATCGATCATGCTGACGAGCAAAGACATCCATGTGTTCACCGGCATACAATTTACGCGCAATGGGTGTTCCTGCTAAAAGCTGGAAGGCATTCACTTGTGCAATCTTAGGGATAATCGTCTTGTTTTCCTCAAGAAACGATACGGTCTCAAGAAACTCCTCATCCCCTTCTCCGGGAAATCCCACAATAAGGCTCACCTCACAATGCAAATCAGCATCTTTACACTTCTGAAAAAATCGTCTTGCAACTTCCGGGGTGTATCCTTTATTCATCAATCGCACTACCCGAGAAGAACCACTTTCAAGTCCCACAAAAAGGTTAAAACATCCTGCCTGTTTCATCAGTCTTAACAAATCACTATCCATGTCATCACGAATGGCAGCCTGTGCTTCCCATTTAATTTTAATGTTACGCTCAACAAGTAACTGACACCATCTGCGAAGAAGTGCTACATTGCCATTGATTAAGGAATCATGAAAAGTAAACCACACGATGTTCCGTTTGTCTTGATGCTCTTCAATTTCTCCGACAATATTTTGCGGAGAACGGATCCGGAAACTGTGAAAAAGTAACCGCTCAGCACAAAATTCACAGCGGCGCACACACCCGCGACTCGTTAAAAAGGGTAATGCCCGTTTTCGATCATAGAGTGAAAGATCAAACCCTTTGTACGTAGGCGGTGGCAAGCAATCTAAATCGTGGCATTCTTCCGCATGAATAATAAAGGGAAGTGCTTTACCTGAGGACACTCCATTCACTGCGTCCATGAATCCCCGTTCCCCTTCGCCAATAATAACGCCATCGACAACGTTCCGTATGTCATCAGCATTCCAAAAGGATGAGCCGTAACGCAATGCCATCATCTCCGGTCCGCCAAAAATAATCTTTATGTGCGGTGCTTTCGATCTTATTCTCTTTGCTAATTGCAAACTAAAGATGCGATTACTCCGAAAAACCGAGAAGCCAACAATGGTAAATTGCTGACGCACCACATCATCAGTTATTTGTTCAATTTCATCCGGAATATTTTCTAAAAGCTTCGTGAAAAAATTATCCTGAAACGAAATATCTTCTGATACCAACCATCGCTTTTGTACGTTCTCAGCGGCTTTATGGTAGAAAGAAATATTTAAATCCCGTATGATTACGTTGTATCCGTAATACTGAAGAAATGAAGAAAGATAGGCGAGCCCCAACGGTGGTAGCTTGGTCCAAAACGGCGGACACAGAATTAATAAAATATGAGGAGATTCATGTTCCATTGTTGGTACAGTATCGGTACATTTCAATATTAATGATGAGCACGCGAATTAATACTAGCAAACTCCCCTTTCGCTGGCAAATGGTTTTTCCTTGAATTGGCCACTCAGCATGTCAACCGCCCCGGTTGTAAAAACCCCTTTAGAGCAGTTAATAGATTCCTTATTTTACGTCTGGTGCTGCATGCAGCACTGCAGCACCGCCTAATGTACCGGATGACACGCACACAATAATAATTAGTAAATTCATAACCTATTGATATACATATTGTTATTAGTCTTTATAAGATTGACTACGTAGTGGCTACGTAGTCATTAGCAAAGCGGTACACGGGTTTCTTCTGTACAAAAGGGAAAAATCGGTATACCCTAGCAACGATTACAGTAACGAAAACGAATGGTATCCTATAATGAATATACTACTCATCAACCCCTGGATATACGATTTTGCGGCGTTTGACCTCTGGGTAAAACCGCTCGGGCTTCTTTATATTGGCAGTTTTCTTGAGCCGTTCGGCTACAAGGTAAGCCTTATTGACTGTATAGACCGCTTTCATCCTGCCATTCAAAACGCCACTAAAACTAAAAAATATGCGACCGGTAAATTTTATGCCGAGGAAATAGAAAAGCCCCTCGTCATAAAAGATATTCCACGAAAATTCAAACGACACGGCATACCACTAAAAGTCTTCGAGCGGGAATTAGAAAAGAAATCATCACCTGACCTGGTCATTGTCACCTCCATGATGAGTTATTGGTACCCGGGAGTTTTTGAAGCAATTAATCAAGTAAAACAAATATTTCCGAATGTTCCGATTGTACTGGGAGGCATTTATGCCACCGTGTGTACCGCTCATGCAAAAAAATATTCAGGTGCTGATCACGTAATTACCGGAGAGGGGAAAATCGATGTTCTTAAAATTGCAGATTCCGTATCGGGTAAAACGCGAAATTATAAAAAGGTCATAACCGATCTTGATGCACTCCCCTACCCTGCCTATCATTTATATAATACAGTTACTGCTATTAGCATGCTCACGTCTCTTGGCTGCCCGCATGCGTGTACGTATTGTGCATCGCGCATTATTCAACCTGTGTTCATTGAGCGTAACCCTCAAAAGGTTTTTAAAGAAATATGCCATTATGTGCATACGTTTCACATCAATAACATTGCTTTTTATGACGATGCCCTTCTTATCCATGCTGAAAAACGGTTTCTTCCGCTCGCAAAAAAAATAATTGATGAAAAGCTTCCTGTCCAATTTCATACGCCCAATGGTTTAAATATACGCTCTATCACTGACGAAGTGGCAGTTTTTCTCTATCGCGCTCAGTTTAAAACGATACGGTTGTCATTTGAGTCGGCAACGAGTAGAATCCAACATTCTTCAAGTCAAAAAGCAACCAACGAAGAACTCGTGTGGGCAAAGAAAAACCTGCTGAAAGCCGGCTATCGAAATGAAGAGATTGAAGTCTATGTCATGGTTGGACTTCCCGCTCAAAACAAAGAAGAAGTCATCGATTCAATCCGCTTTGTTCACCATCTCGGCCTTATGGTAAAACTGGTGCAATACTCACCCATTCCGCATACGAAAGATTATGCCACGGTTGTAAAGCAATACCCTTTTATTGATACTGAGCCGTTGTTGCACAATAATTCGGTTTACTCACTAAAAACCGATGAGATAGGGTATGCATCATTAACGGAAATAAAAAAGCTGGTGAAAGATTTAAACGGAAAGATTACAGCTACAACCGAATAAAGGTAGGAAGTTCCCCCACTAAGGGCAGAGCATAGTCATAAAAGGCTTTGGTAACAAAGTTTCCTTTTCTATTAATAAAATAATTCGGCAAATATTTTTCAACTCCCGCAATTTTTTCAATCTTCACAGATCCGACCCGACATCGATACGGCTTCTGCAATATTCGTTCAAGGGTCACCATAATACCTGACGTCCCTTTGACGGCTAAGCGAACCGCTTCCTCCCCCACCATATATGCCTCTCGACGGTCAGTAGGAGAAATATAGTTCATTGACATGCGCTGTATTGTGCCGGGTTTATCAAACCGTGCTCGGAGCTTCAATTTTTTTTCAACCAACTGGCATAATTTTACAGCGGTTCCTTCAACATACTGATGGCCAAAAAGGTCAGCAATAATACCCGATTTTTTTGCACCAATACGACTTTTCTGGGCATCACGAATTGTTTCTGATACAACAACAACAACATAACCGATTCGATCGTATACTTTTTTAACATCATCCAAAAATCTATTTTCATCAAATGGCCGTTCAGGAAAATACAAGAGGTGTGGTGCATCTTCTTCACATCGTTTACCGAGCGCTGCGGCAGCTACTAACCAACCGGAATTCCTACCCATCACTTCTATAATTTTTACCGGATCAACATCTTTCATGGCTTCGGTATCTTTACCGGCTTCCTGTGTCGCACAGGCAACAAATGTTGCAGCGCTGCCATAGCCAGGCGTGTGATCCATACAGGGAAGATCATTATCAATCGTCTTTGGAACAGCAACGACAGAAAGCGGATACCCCTTCTCTCGTGCATAGTATGCAATCTGAAGACACGTTTGAGCCGTATCATTTCCACCGATGAGCAGCAGATAGTGAACGTTTTGCTTTTTAAGACTCGCTAAGACCGCTTTATAATCTTTATTTTTTAATTTATACCGACACGAACCGAGTGCCGACGATGGTGTATTTTTAAGCAACATAAGTGTTTTTTTGTCGAACGTATCTAACGAAAAAAATGTTTCGCGGAGAACGCCAAGGATACCATTACGCATACCAATCACGTGCTCAACAGCATGACTCTTCTTTGCTGTTTCAATAATACCTACCAACGATTGATTAATAACCGCGGTACATCCCCCGGCTTGTCCGACGAGAAGATTCCCTTTTTCCATGCTAGGGCCTTTACCATTCCTTTTTAATTGAGTGGATACTAATACTTAGAATTATACAACAGAATAGATTCTGCGTAATGAGACACGAAGATTCACTTATTGTTGTTTTAACGCATCCTTCCTTTTGAGAAGTTGTTGAGCGTAATGAGAGCCCATACCCCCCATTTTTTCCTTTACGTGCTTTAACGCTTTTTCAATCTCATTAATATCCATTCGCGCTATCTTTTTCTTTTTTGCAGGACCTTTTGCTGTCTCGCCTGCTGGCTGAGCATCCTGTGCTTGCCCCTCAGCCGGCTTTTCTACGTGTTCCGCATTCTTCTCCGGCGTTGTTTCTTCCTTCTTTTCTTCTTTTGTTTCTTCTTTCTTTTCTTCTCTTGTTTCTTCTTTCTTTTCTTCTTTTGTTTCTTCCTTCGCCTCTTCTTTTTTCTCTTCTTCTGCCATGTTATCTCCTTTAATGAGCAGACAATTTACGGAACATATGTGACGTAAATTGTAGGCCGTAAGGCCGTCTGCGAATTAATACTTTACCTGCCGACTGGCAGGTAAAGTATTTGGTCAGACTAGTAACTTATGTCGTTTTTCAAACTCCATAAGTTATGTCTTCACATACCCCGTTAGACAGCGTATCAACTATCGTCTAACCGGGGTACTGTTTTCAAGTTACCCCTGCCATATTAGGTTGTGGCAAGCAATGTATCCAGCACCCAGAATCCGTTTTATATACTGGGTGCTGGACACATTCAGACTAGCAACTTAACTTCACGACGTTCGTTAAGCTGTGTCTACATGTAAATTGTAGATACCTATACTAATGAAATTTACTAAAAAGTCAATGGAATTTCATGGCCGCCAATTTCCAAGGTACATAATGCCAATGTTAACACTTTTAACTATCCTTTTCCGAGCAACTTACTTATAATGTATTTATTGTGATCTACGATGATTTTCAAAAACAGGCCATTGCACATATAGACAAGGATGAAACCATTATTGTGTCTGCACCGACCGGTGCGGGAAAAACAGTCATTGCAGAATATGCCATTGAAAAAACCATGTCTTCTGGTAAATCAGCTATTTATACTGCTCCGATAAAAGCATTGAGTAATCAAAAGTACCGTGATTTTCGTGCCCGTTATGGAGAAGAAAAGGTCGGTATCCTTACCGGAGATGTCTCCATCAACACACACGCACCTATTCTTATTATGACTACGGAAATATATCGTAACACCTTATTTGAAAATATAAACCGGGTGAAACATGTTGCATGGGTTGTTTTTGATGAGGTGCACTATTTAGACGATGTCGAACGAGGAACGGTATGGGAAGAATCAATTATGTTTTCACCATCACACATCAACTTTGTTTGTTTAAGTGCTACGGTACCAAATATCACAGAACTGGCCCAGTGGATAGAATCGATTCACAACCGCCCCATTCGCGTCATTATCGAAGCAAAACGGCCAGTTCCTCTTGAACACCGGTTTCAATGCCAGGGACACATTGTGCGCAGCAGTAAAGCGTTAAGCACACAAGGATTTTTACACTGCGATGATTGGCATCATGAATATCGTCATCGTCGAGGGCGTCGACATTTTCCTAAAATTAAACCAAACCGTCTTGCCGCCCTCGTAAGCCATATTCAAGATGCAAAAGAACTCCCTTGTATATTTTTTGTTTTTAGCCGCCACCGCGCAAAATGCCTGGCAGAAGAAATGATGTCATTTAATTTTCTTGCAATTGAGGAAGAAGAAAACACCCGCGCTCTCTTTTGGGACTTATGTGAAAAGTACAATTTAACCGAAGAACGGTCGGCCCGAGAACTTTTTGACCTTGTGCGTCGGGGAATTGCGTATCATCATGCGGGAATGCTGCCCACTTTAAAAGAAGTGGTTGAACAACTTTTCACGCACAGAGCACTCAAACTGATCTTTACCACAGAGACATTCGCCCTCGGCATAAACATGCCTGCCCGCAGCGTGGTATTTGATGAACTGAGAAAATTTTACGGCACTCATTTCGGCAACTTACGTACGCGTGATTATTACCAAATGGCAGGGCGGGCCGGTCGACGAGGCATGGACGAATGTGGATTTGTGTATTCCCGTATTAATCCACGATATATTTCATATCATGAAGTACAAAAAATCATTTACGGAAAATCTGAAGAAGTAACCAGTCAATTCAATGCAACCTATGCCACCGTCCTCAATTTATATAAGCAATTTGGACGGAATTTGCTATCGGTGTATCCACGTTCCTTTCATTTTTTTCAATCTTCAAAAAAAAGACGCCGCGTTGGCTACAATCTCCTCGAACGTAAATTAAAACTCTTAGAAGAAATGGAATATATGACTGAAGAAACGGTAACGCCAAAGGGGGAGTTTGCATCATCACTCTACGGCTATGAATTAGCCCTGTCTGAAATGCATGCAGATGGTTTTCTTGATACACTTAATGAAACCGAGTTAAGCATTATTCTCATTGGCTTGATTTTTGAGCCCCGCAAAGGAGATTATATCCCTTCGTATTCAAAACAGATACAACAACTTATTCGTCATACAGAAAGTTATATTCGTCGCATTCACAGCAAAGAACATAAACATACAATTCGCCCCTATTCAAAATCGTGTCATTTCAATCTTGCTCCTGCCTTAGAAGCATGGCTCAAAGGAAAGAAATTTTCCGACATTATAGAAATTGCTTCTGTCGATGAAGGAGAAATTGTGCGCTATTTTCGTATGGTAATTCAGCTTCTGCGGCAAATCTGCAGCGCACACGGCGCACAGCAGCATTTAAAAGAAACTGCACACCATGCCCTCAATCTTATCAACAAAGATATTATAGATGCCGAGAAGCAACTGAGGGTGTAATTAATTATTTCCACGGATTCGAAAATAGGTTCTGAAAAAAACTCTGCGTTTGTTCTTCTGGTGAGTTTTGGCGTAATGTTCGAGAGGAAGAACATGATGAAATAATGAGAGCTACCAAAAGTACCAATACTGTTTGCAGAAGTGTACGGTGGCGCATTACGATGTACTCTTCATGTTTTTCTGTCGTTCGCTTTCATCAAAAAAATCAAGTTGGTCAATAGGAACAATGACGGATGAGCCAATATTGACAAGGTGAGCTGCTATTCGTTTAAAATATCGTGCTATTAAGGTAAAACATACTGAAAGATTAGATGAGAGATTCCCATTCGCAAGTTTTTTAATAGCCTCTTCACATTTGACCACAATTTCCCGTTCAATGCCTAAAATTTCACGAGCAAGAGCTTCATCGGATTTAATAAAGGCGCTCCGTGTCTTTTCAGCAAGCAGGATTAATTTTTTATCTGCTTCATTAAAATAGGAACGAAAAAGCTCTTTATCCATAGGCCCCTTCATCATCTCAGTGACCTCAAAAAGATTCTTTGCATAATCGCCAAGCCGCTCAGCATCTTTTACGACGCTCATAAGAACTAAACAGACCGGAACATCTACTGACGGCTGCAGGGCAAGATGTTCGATAATACGTTTTCGTATATCCCTTTCAAACTGATTAATCTGCCGATCTATTTCATAGATCCTATCGCCTAACCCTTCCTTGCCTTTTCCCGTAATCAATTTTTCACACACCGCCTTAAACATACCCTCTGCATTGATCATCATTTGTTCAAACTCGTTAAGCACTTTTGAGAGAAAATCTTTCCCTTTCCAAAAACTTAATAAATTTTTAAACATGACACCTGCCTCCTCTTTAAAATAGTTTCGATAAAAATATAAGTATTAGTGGAATGATAAAAAAAACGCCTGCAACATACATAAAAGCATATTTCCGTGAACGTAAAGACATTTCACCCAAACTTCGTGCTTCTTTTAACAGCATGCCGCGCATAAATCGCGATGGATAAAAAATTAAAATACCAACCGTATTAAAAAGAAGATGTACAAACGCAATGGTCACCCCTACTTGTGTTCCAGCAAGTGAAGCTAAAATTGCGGTAACCGTGGTTCCAAGATTTGCCCCTAATACAATCGGCAAGATTTGTTCTAGCGTAACAATTCCTGAAGCGGCAAGTGGTACCATAAGAGACGTTGTCACTGAACTGCTTTGAATAATGGCAGTAAAGAGAGCCCCCATAAGGATGCCAATAACGCCGCTTCTCCCTAACACTTTATCAAATATTACTTCTGTTCGTTTTATCACAAGAGATTTCATCACCCGTACAATAAAAAAAAGTGCTATAAAAAGCAAAGCAAGGGCACAGAACAACATTGCCACGTAATTTAACTTACCCGGGAGATGTATTAAATCTTGAAAAAGAATGTCGAACATATGAATAACAGGCTTGATAGCAACCTTCAGGGGGCTTGTAAATTTAAATGCCGCAGAATGAGCAAACTGCATGCTTAATACCGATGCCGTTTTCTCCAGAATATGAGTCGTCATTTCTATCGGAAAGAGAATAATGACACAACTAACGTTAAATATATCATGAATCAAGGAACTGGAAAATGCCCGTTTAAACTCTTCTTTACGAGTAACGTGGGCAAAAGATACTAATGTATTCGTAACTGATGTTCCAATGTTAGCCCCCATAACAAGAGGGATTGCCCCGGATACGGTAAGGGTGCCGGCTGAAACCATACCGACAACAATAGAGGTCGTTGTTGAAGAACTCTGTATAATACTTGTTGCCAAAATACCAATAAAGAGGGCAACGAAAGGGTTTGACGTTGTTTGGATAAGACTTTCGGCAAAGCCCTCACCGAATCCTTTAAATGCATGCCCCATTAATTTAATGCTGACTAAAAAAACATAGAGCAATGTAAGAACGGTAATGAGACGTAAAAGCCTTCTACCGATACTCTTAAGTTTATTCATATATATTTACTGTATCGCTGAGGATATACAACCTACATCTTTTTGCTTTTAACCCGATTTTTCGTTATTATTCTTGAAAAAACATTATAAAGGTAGGGGGAATGAATTGGTTGTATCATACTTACTAATCCAAGTCAAGCGGAAGTCTCTTGCGAATCATCTTTAATAAATATCCCTCCCGTGTTGAGACTGATGAAACAAGAATCTTTCGTATATTAATCATCTTTATAATATGGGTAAGCACCATGCTGCCTGCATAGGTAATATTCCGCTCTTTTTGAGAACCATTTTTGATAGAACCGCACTGCAATGACCGATACATAGTATGGATATCGGCCGCAGTAAGTATAACCGGTGCTCCACGAGAACGAAAGGTCCCCTTTTTTAACCAGAAAGCAATACAGCGTAAAAACCCACAGGTTCCGAAACATGAACTAAACGTATGTCTTTTGAGAGAGGAAATAACGCCGTCATATTGAGAAAGAATGTCTTGTTTCCCTTTTGCTATCTTTGATCGCTCAATAATACTTGCAGTGCCTACGGGTACACTCTTCATCCACCGTATTTTTCCGCCGCGCGCAATAATAAATTCAGAGCTCCCGCCACCAATATCAATAATGAGAGACTGTTTATCAACAGCATGGTTATGCTTGACTGCTTCAAAGATGATTCGCGCTTCCTCTCGTGCACTTAACACATCGACAAGAAGCCCAGTTTTTTTAAAAATTGCGTCAAACAACTCTACACTTTGCGGGTTCACACGAAAAATGCTCGTACCAAACACCGCAACATGCTTTACCACTCTTTTTTTTGCCCTTTTCCATAATGACGCGACGAGGTCGCTCATTTTTCCGACAGAGGCAACCGAAATTTTCTCGTTATTCGCAAGAAAGGAACCGAAGGTATGAAGGTAAGAAAAGCGGTCAACAACGCTATAGATATTTTTTTGTTTTACATCAAAAATTTCTAGGTGAAACGAGTTTGCGCCAAGATCAATGATTGCTGCTTTCATATCGATACCCTTATAAAAACCGATAGACTTTTTTTATTGGTTCAAGCACTTTCCATGTGCATTGCATCCCTTGCGGAAAGGTTACCAAGTCTCCCTTATTAATTTCAACCTCTTTACCAGCGACCGGTTTTACTTTTACTTTTCCTTCCAACGCATATGCCTGCTCATCAGAAGAATATTCCCAGTCAAACGTACTTACCTCACACCCCCATGAACTCCATGAATTGATATTTAATGATTTTAGTTTTTCCTCAGTCGGTTTTTCAATTTTGATTGAACTCATGTTGAACCTCCTTATAACGAACAGTCATTTTATATCGTATTCCCATAAAGATGAGAATGAGTGCAGCAAGAACACTCCACCATGCTATCTCCCCCCGAATGAAGGCTTGCATGTTGCCCATATGAAGCGTAGGGCTCATGGCTACAATATATTCGGGAAGATGTTCAAAAAAGAAACGGCTTAAAAAGGCAACAATAAAAAGAAATGCAAGAATTTGAATACTATGTTTTTTTCATAAAAATAAACTGCTAAACTGCCTCATTGTTATATGATAACAACCAAGCAATTTAACAGTTTACACGTTGCTTGTTTTAATAGTAATCTTTTCTAAATCGATTTCACCAAGGCCTAATTCGTATGCCTTTTGAATATGGTCAATATCAGCGCCACGATAGCCAAAAAGTGTTGCGGCATATGAATCAACAGCGACTTGATCCGTTCCAACAATCACTTTATCTTCAATGCGGACTTTTCCTGGCCCCTTCGGACCATTCGTAAGCAGAAGACGCGTCGCATCGACAACAATAAGATCCGGTTGAAGAACAGTGCTCACATCAGCAATACATTGATGAAGGCCATGCGTATGGAAAAACCATCTGTCCTTTATTGCTCCCATATGGTTTTTCATTCCCACTGTTAATGTTGCAGCACCGTGCACTTTTGCAATAGGCATATTAATAAATACATCTGCTTCAATAATCTCCTTTGCTACGTCAACTTTTTTGAGTTTTTTTCCCCTTGGAACATCAATGGTAACAAAATCTTTTTCATCGCCAAGCGCATGTAGTTTTGCCTTTGTTCCAGAAACCGCTGCTTTTATTTGATTCACTTTCAACGCACTTAATGGATTATCACAGGTATGATCAATCACCTGCACGGTGCGTGCCCCTGCTTTATAACACATACCGATTAAGCTTTCTAACAATTCTGGATGAACATTCGCAGCTTCTTCAGGTAACCGCGACCATGCCGCATTCGGTTTAATGACGACACTACTTCCTTTTTGAATCCATCGCTCTATTCCGCCTAATGGATGAAGTGCTGCTTGGATAAGTTCACTTTTATTTTTCCCTTGTGCGACTGAAATAACATTACCGGCAGGAGGGGTAGTAGAAACACTTAATAATTTACGTGGTGAAAAGAAAAAAGCAATTAAAAAAGATAAAAGAGTTTTTAGGAAATTCCGCCTTGAAATCATAACACGCACCGGTATGATGTTTATTAACGTGAAATTTCAACCCAATCACATTTTAAGATGCCATGTTCTTCAATATAATAGGCAAATATCTCGTCATTAGATTGAATTTTTTCCAGCTCACTTTTTTCATCATTAATATAGATTAATGTTTCCGCATCAACAATTAATTGCAGCTCTTTAGCTTCTTCTATCATCACAACGATAAAATCAGCACCGACTGTTTTTATCTTCCCTTCGAGCTCTTTGGTTACCATAAATTCTTCTAAAGAATCGATCTTTTCTGCGGCATCTTCATTCATGATATCTTCTGCCTCAAGCGTTAAACTTGTATCCAAAAGATTTTCTGTTGTGTCACTTTGCGCATACGAATAGGTACTGAAAAATATAATCATGAAAACAATAATTAAATACGGTATCACAAATCGCATTGTTCCATCCTCCTTTACCCCGTTAGAGATAGGAAGCGCTTCAGTCTATTTTGTAAAAAACGTTTTCCCATCCCCGTTTTTAAATACTTTTCTCTCTTAATTGCGTCTTCTTTATGTAAACACGCTTCATAATAAATAAGTTCAAACGGTTTCCTTCTTTTTGTCGCAACAATAGCCCCTTTATTATGCTGACTGAAGCGTTTCCGTAAATCACGTGTAAAACCTGTATATAAAACGATTATCTTTTTTACTTCGTAATATGTATATATAATACATGTTGCATCTCTAACGGGGCTGGCTTCGATTATAATTTACGGCATTAGGATAGCGATGTAAAATATAGGCCGTTAGGCCGTCTGCGAATTAAATCCCCCACCAAAATTATACTGTTTATTAATAAAATATAGCCACGCGCCTGCCTGCCGGCAGGAATTAACTCTTGGTATTTTATTAATAAAATACCAAGAGCACCTTCATCGTATCATGCGGACTCTTAAATCTAGTATAAGCTTACTTCAAATATTTTTCCCGGTCAATCATAATAAACGTAATCACGTGAAATTGCAGTTGCGCCCTTATTAATCACGCATACATAACGAGAAAGGAAAGGTATCCTATATAAAGCCCCACAAACACAATACCCTCCCATCTATCAAGCATCCGTCTTCCGCCAGTAAACATTGCGGTAAATAAAAGTATGTGCGCAACAACCATAACACCAACGTCGATATTATTAGTGGCCTGAAATGGCAACGGTTTAATGAGCGCGCTGATGCCAAGCACAAAAAGAATATTAAAAATATTCGACCCAACGACATTCCCCAAAGCAATAGCAGGTTGTTTCTTAATAACGGCTACTACTGACGTCGCTAATTCAGGCAGACTGGTACCGATTGCAACAACAGTAAGTCCGATAAACGTATCACTGACACCAAAGGTACGAGCAATATCCTCAGCACCATTTACAATCCAGGTACCACCGATGCTTAACCCTACCAAGCCTACTATAATTAAAAAAAATGCTGATCCAAAACCATACTGTTTTCTTAGTGTAACCTCAGCATCTTTCTCGCTGGTACGTGCACTTTTAAATGAATATAATAAAAACATAAGAAAAAAGGAAAGAAGAATAATGCTATCGACTCTCGTTATAGCGACAACGGAACTTTTATGCATAAAGTAATCATTTGCTAATACACCAAATAAAAGGGCAGCAAAAAGACCGAGCGGTATCTCCCGCCATACCGCTCCCCGTGCTACAGACAACGGGTAAATGATTGCTGCAATACCGAGAACTAATAAAATATTGGCAATATTACTTCCTAAAATATTACCAATAGCAATACCCGCATTACCTTTAAAACTGGCAACAATATTAACAAAGAGTTCCGGCGCTGAGGTACCAAACGCCACAACAGTTAATCCAATAACTAAGTCAGATATCCGTAATCGCCACGCAATAGATGATGCACCGTCAACAAGAAAACCAGCCCCTTTTACAAGGAATATAAATCCTATACAAATTAATAGATACGACATTGCAATTTCTCTTTACCGTCATCTGCGTTTTAATACAAAATGCTCGTTTATTTTTCATAGACAAGCATTTTGTTCGCTTGCCCACGCCCAATAGCAAACCGAGCGCCTTTTACTTCTACAATAATAGGACCAAAGTTTGAATTTTTAACTATCCGCACCATTTCATCTTTAACAAAACCGAGTTCGGTTAAACGCTTCCTGAGCGGTCGCCCTCCCTCAATCTTACTCAATCGCACCGTCGTATCTTCTTGAGCAAACGAAATAGGAATTGCTCTTCTCTTCGTATATGAACAGTCATCACAGACACCATACACTTCTAATTTATGAAAAAGAGGCTTCCACCCTTTTTGAAAGATTAATGATTCCTGCGTTTTTTCGAGTTGGGCACTACTAAATTCAATAATGTTTTTACACTTAATGCAAATAAAATGATCATGATGCGCACGCGGGTGTAGATGTTCATATCGTTTAATGTCTTCACCTTCGAATTGACGCTCAATAGCAAAACCAAATTCAGCTAATATCATCAACGATATAGAAACAAGTTCTTCATCAATAGTGATACTTTTTTTTTGAAGGAGCAGTGAAAAATCGCTGGCAGAAACGTGTTGTTCTGTTGATAAAAAAATATCAACAATCTGAGAAGATATTCGCTTATCACGGATACCTTCCCCCTTCAACATATCATGTAACTGTTCTTTACATTCTTTTGTTCGTGTAGGCAATTTACCATATAACATTGGTGACCCTTTACTTTCGCTTATTTTATTATATTTCCTATACCGGTTCCAATGACATAGGTGATCGCTGCGGCCCCTGAACCAATAAAAAACATTTCCATTCCTGATTGTAGTGCCTTTTTACCGGTAATAATAGTCCTGCTTGCACCAATAACAAAAAAGCAACTGAGAGAACAAATAATTGCCGCGGGAAACGCGTATGTTTCATATAAAATAAAAAATGGAACAATAGGAACTGCAGCACCGATGATAAAAAAAATACCGGAAAATAGAGCCGCTTTAAAGGGATCTACCATCAGTGAAGGAGAAAATCCTAGTTCCTCGCGCGCCATTGTATCAAGAGCAATATCTTTATCTTGCATAATGGTATGCGCAATGCGTTCTGCCTGTTCACGATCAATTCCTTTTCGTTGATACAGATGAGCCAATTCCTTCTGCTCGCTCTCAGGCATAAGCTCAAGCTCCTTTTTTTCGATCTTCAATTGTAGCTCCATAACTTCCCGTTCCGCACGAGTTGATACAAATGCACCAGCAGCCATGGAAATTGCTCCTGCAATAGCACCCGCCAAACCGGCAAGAAGGATGACATTATTTGACATGGTTCCCCCTGCTACACCCGCAACCAAGCTAAACGTTGAAAGAAGTCCGTCATTCATACCGAAAATTATATCACGTATACCGCCCCCCTCCCTGTGGAACTCACCACCGCCAAAAGGAGAAATCTCTTTCCCGTTTAAATACTGTAAAACTGTCGCATGTTTTTTTTCTATAGCAAATAGTTCCTTGATGCGCTCGCGAAGGGCTTCTGATGCAAAAAGTTCAAGTTGATTAAAATAACCACGTATTTTTGATTGTTTATTACGCTCTAACACGTCAATTAACGCCCTGCGCCCTAAACGTTGTATAAGAAAAAGGGTGATCTTTGTTTTAAAACGAGGTTTAAAATGCGGCACCGCACCACCGTGTCCTTTAAGCTCTTTCTCCCAAAGGCCGGCATGTTCCTCTTCAAAACGAGAAAGGTTATGAAAAATCCGCTTTCGTTTTTCATCATGTTCAAATCGTGCAACCGTTCGATAGAGCAATGCTGCATCTTTCTCAATATGCCAATTATCGATCAATTGTTGCAGTTCTTTTTTTTGAGAAACCATCATACCTGCCTTATTTTAAATTTCAAACACTCCTGAAGTATTCACCGTTGAATCGTTCGCTTCAGAAATATGAGAACTACTCTGATTAATGTAATACCTCATTTACCATTGTACCAACATATTTTCCAATAGCAAGCGAAGCGGTAAGCCCCGGAGACTCAATCCCCAAAAGATTAATAAATCCTGGAAAACCTTTTTTATCTTCATGTGCAATTACAAAATCCCGTATCTCATCCCCCGGTCCTTGCAATTTTGCCCGTATACCGGCTGTATCAGGAAAAATATCTTCCTCTTCTAAAGAAGGCACTAAGCGCTGTGCCAAAGTAAAAAATTCCTTCCGTTGCTGCTCACCTACATCATACATAATGTGATTGCGGTCTACATATGTCGCATTAGGGCCAATCCGTACCCCACCGGCTAAATCCGGTGTAAGGTGCATCCCCAAACTGACCGCATCAGGGACCGGATAGACTAATCGATTAATTAACGATGCCTTTTCCGCATTAACACGAAAATATTCTCCTTTACAGGGATATACCACATATCCTGCCTGTTGAACATTAATGCCAACACTTTGTGTAATCGTGTCTGCATTAATACCCGCACAATTAATGACCATACGGGAGAAAAATGAACTTTCATCCCCTTGCATATTTCGTGAACGGACAACATATCCGGCATGCACCTTTTCTGCACCAAGCACTTCTACCCCATACAGGATATCAGCTTCCCGCTCTGTTGCTTTTGATAAAAGCACCTGCATAAGACGGTGCGAATCAATAATTCCCGTTGACGGAGAATGCAACGCACAAAAGCCACAAACATGTGGCTCCAGTCTATTCAATGCACGTTTATCAATGATACATAAATCATCAACACCGTTATTCTTCCCCCGCCTCATCAATGATTCAATGAGCGGTATCTCTGCAACGTCTCGTGCAACGATTACCTTCCCTATTCTTTTATGAGGAATATGTGCTGCCTCACACAATTCACATAAAAGATGTTTTCCTTCGACGCACATCTTTGCTTTTAATGAATGGGCAGGGTAATAAATGCCGGCATGAATGACTTCACTGTTACGACTACTCGCCTCTTGTCCGAAAGAACCGTTTTTTTCAAAAATAAAAACAGACCTTCCTTTACCTGCCACACAAGAAGCAACGGCCAATCCGATAACACCGGCACCGATAATGGTAATGTCAATCGTGTCCATATCTATTAAAATGTTTTTTATTGGCTACCGACCGCTATCCTTTTCATCGTAGATTTCACCGAAAAGCTCTTCCAAGACATCCTCCATAGTAATAATGCCAATATTGGTATTATATTGATCACGAACGATAAAGAGATGTTGATGGTAAAGGCGAAATTTTTCGAGTAAATTGTCGGCACGTTCATTTCCATTAACAAAAATAGGTTTTTGCATAAATTCTTTTATCTGTGCATTATAATTATCATTTGCTATTTCACGCAAAAGTATACGGTGCTGACAAATACCAATAATGTTTCGCTCTTTATCGTCTTCATACACTGCTAATCGACTATAGGGGGCACTAATAATATCTGCTTTAGCTTCGCCAAGCGTTTTCCCCGCTGGCAGTGCACATATTTTATCAATCGGCTTCATCATTTGTTGTGCCTGTAGATCATTCAGCTTAAATACACGATTTATCAATGTTACCTCATCAACTTCAATTGTTCCCATATCACGCCCAAGATGCAACATCGCCTGAATTTCTTTCTCGGTGATATACGGTCTCTTTGATAAAGGACGAAACGGCTTCGTTATAAGAATAATAATAGCTATAAATGGCCGAAAAAACCACATAACGAGACGTAATGTGCGTGCACTGGTAAGAGAAACAGTAATTTTATGGTGTTCCCCTATTGTTTTAGGAATTATCTCTGACAAAACAATAATAGCAAAGGTAAGAACAGCGGAAAAAATTCCAAGCCACTCACTTCCAAAATAGCTGGAAACACGTTGTCCAACAAAAATAGCGCCCATAATATTAATCGCATTATTTAAAATAACGATAGTGGCAACGGCTGTATGGATATCTTCTTTAATAGCCATTACATCTTGAGCAAAACGCCGTTTCTCCTCAAGCAACACTTTTGCTCGCATTAACGGCAAACTTAAGATAGCCGCTTCAACCATTGAACAGAGCCCCGATGCTAATAATACAGCAACGACTAAACCAATAATCAATACCATTTCTGCCCTCCTCTTAAATATCTACACCTTAATAGGTTACGACTAATACACTCCGTGAGACGAGAAAACATCTTTGCCCTTTGAGGGGATATTATCCCAAAAATAAACCCTCTCTGCAATAAAATTCGCTACAACAACTTGTTGACCTTAAATCGGGTAAACTCAATACGCACAAAAGCAATTTTTTCCTTTAATGAAGAAAAAGTGGTATACTATTCTTAACAAGAAGGGCTCCGCGATGATACACGCTATTAAAAAAATAGTTGCACTATTTACTAAAAAAGAGAGACGTCAATTAAAGAGGATTGCGTGTAATATTAAAGCACACTTTTTTATTGAAATACATGAAAAAAGTCATCGAGGCGGCACAACGATTACCGATATGACAGAAGAGGGGCTCTGTTGCAATGAAATGAGTTTCTTTCATGAAGATCGCGAAGTATCATTAAAACTCAAGACCAATTTGTTGATATATTTTTCATTACATCAAAAAGATGGAAGCACTCATAACTTTGAAGCAGTAGGAAAAATTAGATCAATAAAAAGAGATTCTTTGGGACGTATCTGTAAGGTGGGCATAAAGATTGTTTCTATGAAAGAAGGGGAGAAAAAAATATTCTGCGACTGTATATCATTGCTTACCGAAAAAGAGCCACAGCAGCAATAATGTTATACGCCTAACTTTTCAAGCAGTGGTGGACCAAGAAGTATTATGCCAACGATAGCGGCTCCGAGCGAAGCAATACAGACAGCACCTGCTGCAATATCTTTTGCCCGTTGTGCCGATTTTGAATAACGCCGCGAAACCATATCGACAACGATCTCAAGCACCGTATTAAACGCTTCTGCAACCCACACCAAAGTAATGACAATTATAATCAAGACAAATTTTATAAAAGAAATTTGAAGCCACAGCGCTAACGATAAAATAACAATAGTAAAAATTGCGTGAACCCATGCATTATGTTCAGTCATTAAAATATCTTTTATTCCTGAAAATGCATATCGAAAGCTTTGTGCCCGATCACTCATAAAGGTTAAAATCTTTTTCATTATTTCCTCATTCGAAATTTCACAGTTTTACATCATTGGTCGATATCGATTGGTAATGGGAAGACGGCGATCGCGCCCAAATGATTTTGGCGTTATCTTGATACCGGGCGGTCCTTGGCGTCGCTTATATTCATTCCGATCAACCATGGCCAACACATTCCGCACCGTCTGCGCTTCTCCTCGTTGAGCAACAATTTCCTCAAAGCTTTTATCCCTTTCGATGTAGTCTTCTAATATCGCATCGAGTGTTGAATAAGGCGGCAAAGTATCTTGATCTTTTTGACCGGCACGTAATTCAGCAGACGGCGCGCGCTGTATAATACTTTCGGGTATAACGTTATTTTTTCCAACACGGTTACGGTATTGTGCTAACCGGTATACACAGGTTTTCGAAACATCTTTAATAACGGCAAAACCGCCTGCCATGTCACCATACAACGTACAATACCCGACGGCTGTCTCACTTTTATTCCCTGTCGTTAAAACAAGCCACCCCTGTTTATTAGAAAATGCCATTAAAATATTTCCGCGTATACGCGCTTGTAGATTTTCTTCTGTTGCATCCTGTTTTAGACCATGAAACTCCTTTTTAAGGAGATCAAGGTATCCTTGATACATACGCTGAATAGGAACAGTAATAAATTGAAGACCCAGTTTTTGTGCGAGGTGTTCGGCATCACGCTGTGTTCCTGGCGATGAATATTGAGAGGGCATTGAAATACCAACAACATTGTTCTTTCCCAATGCATCATGGGCAATGACTGCAGTCAATGCAGAATCAATGCCGCCACTTAAGCCAACAACAACTTTCTGAAATCCATTTTTTTGAACATAGTCTCGTGTCCCGAGAACAAGCGCCTTGTATATTTCTTCTATCTTGTTTAATGCCTTTAACTTACGACATGTGATAGCGGCTCTTTTTCTTTTTTCTTTAAACGAAAGCACCACACTAAAAGCTGGCGAAGATAATATTTTTTTCTTTTTTCCTAATGAGGATGTGTTGATATCCGCACAGATAAAATCCTCATTAAGCGACGTGCCTGAGGCAATGATGGTTCCTTTATTATTCACAATAAAACTACCACCATCAAAAACGAGCTCATCCTGTCCACCCACGAGATTAAGATAAAATATAGACGCCTGTTCATCTCGCGCCCGCCGACATACCATTTGTTCACGTTCTTTTCGTTTGCCGGTATGAAATGGTGAGGCAGAGATATTGATCAATACCTGGGCTCCACTTTTCACCTGTTCGTGGCATATTCCTTTCCGATCCCACATGTCCTCACAAATGCTCACGCCAAAGCAAAACGATCCTAAACAAAACGTGAAATTTTCTTCCCCTCGTGTAAAATATCGTGCCTCATCAAAAACACCGTAATTCGGAAGTTTTTGTTTATGATAAATCTTCTTTATAACTTTATTATGGATGATAGCCGCAGCATTGTAGATGTTTCCTTTTTTGTCTGTATCGACAAATCCAACAATTGCGGTTATATGAGCGGTTTCTTTTACGATCGAGCGAAGCGTTTTTATGTTATCCTGTACGAAATGTCTTTTCAACAACAAATCTTCGGGCGGGTAACCACACACGGCAAGTTCAGGAAAAATAACGATATCAACTTCCTTCGTACGCGCATTCGCAATTGACTGCAGTATCTTCCCTTTGTTGGCATTAAGATCACCGACCGTCGCATTCATCTGAACCATACCAATGCGTATAATCGATTTCATATGAGTATCACCGGGTTATTTCCCTCTTTGAAAGTTGACATGATTGTACCATTTTCAAAAAAGCAATACAAATGCTAAGGCAGAACATTAAAAGCCTCACCATTCCCATTTTTTATAATAATTATGAAAATAATTTATACGAACAATACTTACAAATCCCGTAATAACAGATTGGCGGGGGAGGTTGCAATCGCCTGGCTGAATGTCTGCAACGCCGCATCAAGCTGCTTAAGTTCAAACGATTGGTGGATAGGCAAAAGATCGCTGCCACGTGAATCAAGCGCTTCAATAACATACTGTATAGTCAATACTGCACTATCACGAGCAGGCTGATAGGCGGTCATTCTCTCATCGTCTTGTTTTACTTCGACAAGAATGCCGGAGGCAATGAGCTCAAAAAGGATCTGCTGCAGCAGACGAATGGGTATTTCTAATGCATGTGAAAGCTGCGAAGCCGTCATTGGTTTTTCACCTGCGGTAAATTGCTTAACAACAGTATGGACAACCCGTAATGAAACTAAACGTTTAAATGCATAACTTACCCGTAAACAGTCCGGTTCGAACTCGTATGTTTCGACATTTTGATGGGCAAATGAAAGTTCCCCGCCAAACAACACAATGAGCCAACTCATCTGCAACCACACAAGAAAAAGTGGGAGGGCAGCAAAACTTCCGTAAATCGCTCCATATTTTGACGCGCCGACTTGAAATGCAACATAAACCCATTGCACCACTTGATAAATGGTCCCCGCAATAATACCGGCAAATATTCCCGAGGAGAACTTCACCTTGGTGTTTGGCATGACAATATAAATAAATGAAAAAAGAAGCCATAACACGCCATACGGAATAATATTGACCATTATCATAATCAGAGAACTAAACGCACCCAACAAAGCAATTTTTTCGGTAACCAATGCTACTTGGCTGGTTACAAAAACCGTAATGCTACTTGAGAGGATAAGAAGAATAGGACAAATCAACATAATGGCCAGATAATCACTAAACCTACGTATTAAGGTCCGCGGAGTTTTGATACCCCATATGTCATTAAACGAATATTCAATGTTTCCCAGAACCTTAATGACCGTCCAAAATAATAACACAATACCAATACCGGCAATGAGTCCGCCTTTTGTGTTTTCAAGAAATGCCTGCGCAAATTCAATGACACGCCCAACAACTTCTTCTTGCCCTTGAAATTTTTCGATCAGTTGGGCTTCGAGTATTTTTTCAAAACCAAATCCTTTTGCAATGCCAAATGCCATCGCAACAACCGGCACGATTGAAAGCAAAGAAAAAAAGGTTAACGCTGAAGCGCGCAGCATACATTTGTCTTCGGCAAATCCACGTAATGCAAGCAGAATAATTCGCAAAGAATTAATCAAAATTGACCTACTGCGCGGCAGTGTTTTGAGGCGCATACGCCAAATATCAACGGTTAAAAACTGCTTTATCTTTTGTATCATCGTATTTTTCCTCTTTACCATACGCCGGTATTTGAGAAGTCTTTATTTTGTGAGAGACGTTTTTAATTTACCCGCAAGTCCCTTGAGTTTACTTGCTTGATCCTTCAACGCCACTACCGCTTCTTCAGCGGTTTCTTTCGCGCTCACCGCAGTCCCTCCACCAAGACTTTTAACTCCATCGACAGAGACCGGAAGTTTTTTTACCGTATCAATCGCACCGCCAGCTAACGCTTTCGCTGAACCAAGTGCTTCAGTCGCAAATTTTTGAACATCACCAACCGCTGCTGTTACGGCACCTTGAATACTATCAAGGTCAAAGCCAGAAAGCTTTGCTACCGAAGCTTTCAAAATTGCTTTCTGTACAATAATAGCAATGATTATTTCCGGTCGTGTAATATTGGTGTATTCTTCATCAAGGTTAAAGACAAAATCATTACTTGTCGGAAATCTTTTTTGATTGGTAAAATTTTTAAATGATATAGTTCCCAGTTTCAATTTTAAATAATCTATCTGAAACCGAGGGGCTTTTCCTTTTTTCTTTTTTGTAACGACATCTCGCTTCTCTTTCTCTTTTTCCTTCCCTTCTTGTACAACCTTAAGAGAATCAAGGTTTAAAATGTTATCCTTATTCTTAACGACGTTAAACGCCTGTAAATCAATGATAACCGACTCAAGATGAATAAGGCCTTTGATTATATCCCCGAGATGGTAATCGATTAAGATCTCCGGCATAGCGAGCATAATCCGCTCCTCAAACCCCTGCGGATTATAAATAATAAGCCCTTGTATCCTGACACGAGTTTTTAATATGCTGATGTTAAGAGATTGTATCTCAAGCCGTAAGCCGGTCATAAAGGCGACACCCTTTTCAATCACCCCTTTAATAATGAAATCTTTTGTTACCGCCAGAATAACCACAAGGATAACAAGAATAACCGCTATTTTTATGAGTACTTTCATTGTCATATCCTTTCTTTTATGAGTGGATTGGACTCTTTTTTTGAGGGGAATATTGTATCATAAATCGGATGCTTGTTAAGTGATTTGTTTCCTATTAAGAGGGGTGTATATGAGCACTTTTTTGTACGTAATAATAAAAGGGGTTACTGCTTTATAGTGCAAACGTTACACTAAAAAAAAAGCGGCCAGTTATG
>JAHJGZ010000133.1 GCA_018823795.1 Candidatus Omnitrophota bacterium | reverse complement strand
TGCTGACACCATGCGATTAAGCGAATCTTTCAGCAATTCGGTTTGTGTTTGATACTGTTGGGATAAGGTGTCGTAATCTGCGGGGTCTTGTCCTTTTTCAGGAGCAAGTATAATATCGCCGGTATTGGTACGAATAAAATTGGCTATTATCGCCGGTTCTTTGTCTGTCGCGATACGAACAATAGATTGTTGTGGAGGTTCCGCATCACCTTTCAGTGCTGCAAGTTTCGCTTTTAATGCTGCTAAGTCATCCTCGTCCTGCTCCCGCCCTGCAGTTTCTGCTGCTGCTTCTTTTTCTTTTTCTACAGTTTCTTGTGCAAGAACCTCTATTTCTTTTTGTAATGAATCCAGTTCCTGTGCAAGTCCGTTAACGGCTTCTTCCTTTTCTGCTGCCTCTTGACGGAGTGTTTGTTCCTCTGTCTCCGCATCAACAAGTTCTGCTTCTAAAGCAGCCATCCAGTCCGGCTCTTCTTCTACTTTTTCAATTTCTTTTTCATCAATGACTTCTTCTTCCGCCTTTGCTTTCGCCTCTGCCTCAGCCTTTTCTTTGGCTGCTGCTTCAGCTTTTTGCTTTGCCGCCTCTTCAGCTTTTGCCTTTGCATCTGCAAAAATGGTATGATTTTCTTCTATAGAAGCCAATTGAGCGGTAATTTTCTTTAATTCTTCATCAATCGCAGAAGCCCTTTCTGTACCAGCAGTCCCCTTTTCTATTTTGAGAGCACTTTGGTGTCTCGTCAGTGCCTGAGCAAATGACTGCAACAGAGTTACTGCCGCTGCAGCACGCTCAATATTGCTATCTGCTAATGCTGCGGTAACTTTTTCTTCTTGCTCGCGTTGTAAATCAGCAGCATCGACCCCTTCTTTAAGAAGCGTCTGCATCGCTATTCTAACACCGGTACCATCTTCTTTTTCTAATGCACGACGAATTACTCTATAAAGTGCATCGATTCTTATTTTACGTAACACCTCTGTTTCAACTTCTGCTTTTGCTTTAGTTGTGGTAAATTGAATATTACCATTATCGTCAAATGAAACATCTGCCTCATCTTCCGTGGCAACATCGATGACTGTTGCTGAACGAATTTTTTGAATAATTGTATAGAAAAGTATCCCTATGAGTCCGAGCACTCCAAAGGCAGTCGTGACCGTTCCAATTGTTAAAAGTAACACATCAAGTAAAAGACTGACAGCACTATACGATGCTATGGTAAAAGCAATCAAGGATAGAACGCCGACAACGAGAAAGCTAATAGCAATTTTTAACGTACGTCGTTCTTCATGAGAGATGATTCCCTTTTCTTCCGCCTTCTCCATTGCAGCGGCTTCCATTATTTCTGCTTCAAACTCATCCAATCGATCTTCAATCTGTGCGATGAGGTTAATAACATCCTGATTATTAAAATCATATCGCTCCCGTAACGTTGGTGCTTGTATTTCATCGATAAGATCATTGAGAATTGCAGGATCTGATTCTGCAGCAATTTGTTCTTGAAAAAGGCTAATCTTCTTGGCTTTTGCTTCATCGATATTCTCTTCTATTTTTAATGGAGTAAAAACCCCCATTACTTTTTTCTTTATCTCTCCCAGAAATGCTGCAAAGAGCCCCACAACAGCAACGGCGGTTACTCCAAGCATCATGAGTGCCCAACCCACAAAACTTGCTGCACCAGTAGAGAGTCCCGCAATTAATTCTCCATTACTTACTCCTTTTGCTGTTTCAACTTCGTCTTTCATATCTATATAATCGTCGTCCTCTTGTGCCATTTTTTCAAATGATACCACTGGACCTTCTCTATCGAATTCTTTGTCAGGAGGAGTAACTACATCCATTACAAAAAGTTCTGTCTCCTCTCCTTCTCCGTTCAAAGTGTCATCAATCTCACTTAAAAGATCCTCTACCCACCGTTCATCAAAAGCAGCTGCTGCACCGCCTGATTTGAATTTTTGTTGCATCAAGACGGCTACATCCCTGAGCCATCTCATACGCCCAAGAGTATCCATTGCTCGAAACTGTCTAATGATTTCTTCTCGTATTTCTTGATCAATTCCTGATGGAACAAATTGAAGGATACAGTCACTGATAGCATCAAAACGATTCGTGGTAGTCCGTGCAAAGAGGGCTTTGTTCTTCTCATCAGCCATCACATCATTTAAAAAATAAGCTGCAAATGTTTTCATCTCATCACTGGTAATGGCAGGAAACTCTTCTACCGCTGCTACTTCTTCTTCTACTGCTGCTTCTTCCACTACTGCATCTACTTCTTCAATTGCTTCTTCATCCACATCCACAACTTCGGCTTTCTCTTCAGCAAAAGTAACTACCGTCGTTACTTTCTGCAATGCCGGTCGCAATGCCCGTGTATCAACACGCAATATGTTTTCCTCGAGTGTAAATCGCGGCAATCGTTGCTTCCATATCTTCCATCCGCCAACAGGAATAACTGACGCGCCATCTAAAAGATCTTGTTTGAGTACACCGTTATTCTCAATCGTTTTTTTGATATCCTCAAAACGTATGCCGGCAAGAACATTGTTCAAGGCATAGGCCCTACTTTTTCGATCATCGGTAAAATGAATCGATTCAAAGATTGCATCCCCATTAACGAGTTCATTAATTTTAAAATTAAGATAAAATAATTTAATCAGATTATGAGGATCCATCGCGGCAAAGGCATACGCACCGTAGAAATACCGTGATTTCTGCAAGAACTTTTTAAATTTAAATGAATCATCAAGAGGAATATTCTGCTGAATGGTCTGTTGTACCATTCGAAGATTTTCATCGTCCCGGTAGGCGGCATCGATTTTATCTCCTGAAATGATATTTTCGTTGTAGAAACCATTAAAGCGTACTCGGTCCCATATATCATCAAGACGATCAGGATGATCTAATGCATAGAGCATACCTTCAACTTTTTCTTTAGTTAATTTTCCCCGTCCGACACTACTGATATCAATAAAACAAAGTAAGAAAATAGCATCGCGAATTTCACCCGTAAATTGCAGCATATCACCGGCACTCCCCTCACCCAGCAATACACGGCCTCCATACAGTTCATGATTAGCAATAACTACTTTGGCATCCTCGATAAATTTTTCAGAATAGCCCAATTCATACAATAGTTCCTCGGCAAGTATTGTGCTATCAACATTATGAACATCAACAAGAATTTTTCCATAATCATGTAAAACGGTCGCAACAAGAAAAACCTCCTTCATATGAAGAGAAAGTCCATCGTAGAGGGCGGCAATTTTCCGCATCTGTTCAGGATCAATATCTGCCCCTTTTTGTCTTCGGCTATTAAAATAGTCATACATTTCATCACTGTCACTGACTGCAATATGGTTAAATGCCTGAAGCACTTCAGCATTGTGTGCATCAGCATTCATATGAATTCCAGCCTTCAATTCCCATGCGGCTCCTCCTTCATACGCGTCAAGACAATCCAGAGCGGTCATGTCAATGAGACAATCAATATAGTCATCTATAACAGAGACCTCTTTCCCTTGCGTATTATGGAATTGCTGTTTTAAGGAACGGAGGACGGCTACATGTGCCGCATCAAGCATTGAGGTATGAAAGCTGTGTACAAGATGACGGACCTTTTGTCTTGAAGTTTTTTTCTTTTCTAAAGCAACCTGTGGATCTTGCAGGAGCTGTATCTCTTTGCGTATTTTTTCTTCTATAAATTCTTTGGTCGGATATTCTACATCAAGAGCTTTCTCTGGTTCGGCTTCATCAAAATCAGAAACGTCAGCACCAAGTGCTTGAGCAGTTTTTGCAGATAATTCTACAATCGATAATGAAGATGGATATCCTATTTCAAAACAGTTTTCATATGAACGCGTTTCATGATCAACAATAATTAGTTCTTCTCCTCTTAAAAATTTAAAAGTTAATACTGTTCCCTCCGGGAGTTTTCCTACTTGGCGAAGTTCAAGATATAAATTCCACTTACCATTTAAATCTTGTCCTACATGTCCTCCGTCTTTGATAAATTGTCGTAATTCTTCTATTGTAAAATCTTTTTCCCGCAAGACACCATCTGCAGAAAAATCTTCGCCAGCAGCATCATCTGGAACACCTGTATCAGGCGGTGTTGCCGGCCCCTCATCTGGCGGCTCAGCAGGCAGTACTGTATCATCTGGACTTCTTCCTTCCCACCATTTAAACAGCTTACCTAATTCTGGAGACGCATATATCAATATTGCCAGTATCGCCATACTCAAAAATCCCCCTTTTACAAATAGTGCCGCTCCTGGCGAAAGAACTGGCACTGCTGCTCGGTACATCAGATACGTAAGCCACGCCAGCCCGACAGCACCCAAGCTGACAAACATGGCGTATACACCTTTGTCTCTAAAATCTCTTTGTATGCGAGCCGGATCTTCGTCTGCCGGCTTACTGACGATTCTCCGGAACGGTCGATATGAGGCAAAAAGTCCTTTTGTTAAATTTTTCCTTGTCCCTTTAACCTTGTTCCACGAAAACTGTGTTTTCAAAAAGCTCAGCATAGCAGTAAAAATACCGATAAAACCAAGGAGATACGCAAGCTGGCTTCTGCCCTTCTCCTGTGCCTCTTGGGTAACCTGGTCCATTTCATGGGCAAGTGTCCGTATATAGTCAAGCCGTGCTTTAAGCATGCGCAAATAGGTCTGCCACTCCTCTTGAGACATAGTGTCTTTAAGTTCTTGCATATAATCGTCAATAAATTTAATCGCCTCTCTCTCATCAGCTATCTCACCCATCTCACCGGCAACAAAAAACAAGGTTTCTTTCGGGTTTAAAACTCCCTGTTTTTCTACCCCCTCTTTCAACCGATACATATTGGTTGTGTACTGATAGACACCATTCACTTCTGTAATGGTTAAGATTCTGCTTAAAATAAATTCAAGTGGCCGCATATCAGGTGAGATACCGTCAAGCATCAAAACCTTTTCATTAAATATCCCTTTATTCCACCATGAAAAATATTCATTATATTTTTCAAACAACATACGCAAGAACCGTTGATTATCGTGCGAACGTTGTAGTAATGCTTTAAACCGTTTTGCATAAAAATCTTTTTCATCAGCACTCAATTGTCGATACCACTCTGTAGCCTGTACATATCCCCACAATCGTTGAATCTTATAACTATCAGTCCCTAAATAACGGCCTGCAAACGTAAGGAGTGCATCAACGAATGATTCATCGAGATGTCTCGTGCGTTCCTCCTCCGATGCTTCAACAACCGCATCTAACATGTGGTTCAATACGCCCATTTGATAGTCGGCAAAGGTGAGAAAATATTCCTCGGTAAATTGTGTTACGGACCATTCGGTATCAACCATCAAGAATCTGATTTCACGTTCAATATTGGCCTTTACAAATTCTTCAGGACTCCGCAGACGTGAAAACGTATCAACGGACAATTTTTGCCAAAGTTTATGATAGGCAAGTTCAAGATTTGCCCATTTCTTCGCAAGATGCAGAACAATCCCCTGTGTCGGTTCATGTCCTAATGAGCGCAATAGTTCCTTAACCTGTTCGATTCTATCGGAAAAGTCTATGACGAATTCTTCCCGTTCTTTCTCAGACAAAGGGTGGCCTAAGAGCCATTTATCCATAATACCGCTTGGCTGGTGTGAGAGCTCAATCCGTGTCGATACTGTTGGCTTACGGGTCGATACTTTCTTTTCAACATTAAGCATAAGTAAAAATATTGATCCAATGAGTTGTACTAACACAAGCGAACCAGCAATAATTTTTACTACAGCGATTCGGACCTTTTGTTTTCGACTTACCGTTGTATCCACATCCTCCGGTCGTAATCCTTCTTTCTCAAGCATACCGCGGTGTTTTACTTCTGCAATTCTATATTCTATCCAGCGGGCAATCTGCATAAAGAAGGTTGTCCCCGCAGCAACACGGAAGATAAATATATAATTTTCAAGAACGCTTGGATTATTAAACGGTGCAAACCCAAGAAATTGAAACACGAAGGTACTCACATAAAGTATAAAAGAAACCACAATAGGTAATGTAAAGATCCAATCTGGTTTGTGTAGAAACCCTTGGAGTTTAACCTTTGAAACATTCGTCTTTTCCAGTTCATGCCCGTCACTTTCAAGTCGTTCCCCAGTCATAAACTCATAGATAGCTTGTAAGTTGGTCACCACAAAAAGGGTTGCTGAAACCGCTGCCATACTAAACCACAGGTACGAGAGAGGAACTTTTAATCCTAAGACGGTCAAAAGAGATCCATCCATAAAACCGGCAACCGTAAGGCCCGCTGCTGCCAACCAAAGAACACCACCACTAATTCTACGGAGTAGCGGTTTATCTTTAAATATTTCAAAGCCTTTGACCGGCTGTGAGGTGAGATCAGCAAATATCGGTTGCATGACATAGGCAATACCAATACCGAAAACAACAAAAATAAACGAATGTCCTGATTGTGCATGGGTAAATGCGGTCAAGACAAAAAAGACTAATGATATCCACACAATATACACAAATGGTTGAATACCAAAATTAACAAAATCACGCATCGTTACCGATGCATGCATCTTTTCAACGACTGCTTGCGGTGTCCACACCGGTGCTTTATCTTTTATCTCAGACCACCATGCCGTAATATTCTGGGCTGTCTTTGTGACCGTATTAGGCAAATAGATAAAGGTTGAAATAAAAAACTCTATTGGCAGCGTAATAATATATCGCATGGTATGCGTAAGATACTGTGTAAAATATGAAAAATAGGTAGCAGCGCTCTTGTTTTGTTCAATATTTCGCGAGAATAAGAATCCCAATGTGCATGCAAGAGCGATCACTATTGTCCCGCCAACAAGGGCGCCGAAGACCCCAGTCATAATTGCGAGGATCTGAGACACCCACATAAGTCCAAACCAGAGAATAGTCCCCAAAACGGTACCGACAATTGGAGCAAGCGGTGGCGGTGCAAGACGAGCACTACTTGCAATAAGGGATCGGATTGCCCTCATGAAATATGCTATGGGCCGTGAAAGTTTTGTAAAACCGATAAACGAAATCATTGTTCCCCAAAATAAAAGGTCGGAAACCCAGACGTTTTGTGTCTGAAAATAAAAAGCAGCACCGATGACAACGACACGAATAAACATCCAGAAGAAATAAATCGAATCATTCAGATTCCCTCTGAGCGGATAATTTGCAATCCAGTCTGCGGTGATTGAAACCGGTTCCCGTGGCATGCGCCGGAATTTACGGGATTCTGCTGGTAAATCAACACCTAAGAATAGAAGAACCTGTTTAAAAGAATCAAATAGGAGAATCTTATGGATCGCATTTAACGGAAGTCGTACGACTAAATGATTAACCCTATCAAGGAGCCAGTCACCCAATGTCCACCGTGCAAATTGATACGCGCCAACGAGCGCCCCTTGTTGTACCCCTTCAGAAAGGTTCAAATACGGAATATACATTGATCCTAGAGTGCGTTGTTCAAAAGTGTCATGGCTGAGGACCCAATACGGTATTTCTTCAACCGCAAAGAACCACCGGTTAAGCTTTGAATTATATTTCAGCGCTGAACTGCGTAAAGCCCAGTCATAATCCCGCCATGCATACACATTGATGAGTTCATGTAAAACAGCGAGTCGTTTAAACATCAAATCATTATGTTGATATGTATCCGGCTTGTATTTTCGTAATTTTTTATTAACGGCTGTTAATTTCTTTTCTAGGATTTTCTTAATCCGAACGTTATCTCGTTTATAGTCAAGGTCTGTTAATTCTTGCTGAATCTTTTCTATCTGTGCGGCTACCATAGTTTCAACATTTCCCTCTGCATATCGCACAAAGGTAAGGAGTGTATTGTTATACTTATCTTCATACGGCTTTCTAAAATTCAATCGCTGTGTATCAAAAAAAGTCTCAATGAGTGAACGCAGTTCTTGTTTACGATTATTATCGAAGCATGCAATCGAACCCAATTCAAACTTACCGACGACACTATCTTTGATATGCTTATGATCTTCAATCCAGGAAACATCTCGTAATAATCCTAAAGTATGATTAACGATTTCTCGCTTAAATCGGGTAATATTTAACTCCCCCTCTTTTTCAGCTTCTTGTGCAACCTGGGCTGCACGATGTTGGTCAATATGTGACTGCCATAACGTATCTAACGGTTTTCCCCACATAGATTGGTCAAAATCTATATTTAAATGTTGTTTCAGATACTGGGCATAAATCCGCCGTACGGTCAGCCGCCCTAAATCTTTCTGATTTAAACCATACTTAATACTCCTGCGCGCGGTACTAATATATTCTCTCAATCGAAAAGCCAACTCATTTAACCGTTTTTCTTTGTCACTGTCTTTTTCAGTTTGCGCATTTTTAACCGCAATTTTCACGATAGCATTCATTCGCTCTTCTACTTTTTTAAGATGAAAATGAAACTGATCATACAAATATTCAATTGTCTCATCCTCCTGCGGTTGGAGGTCTTCGATAGCCCTAAACGCCTGTTCAAGATCAACATCGTCAAAAAGCTCGAACTCTGCATACCGACGCTGCTTCAACATCCTTTCTAGACCTGCCTTGCGATTCTTAAAATATTTTCTAAAGCCGGTAACGTGTTTTGTAAAAATCTCATTTAATTCGTTTTTCTTTTGCATATTAGAATCATCTGGCGATACTGAATGCTCAAATGCAAATTCCAGGACTGTATCAGCAAGCCATTCAGCATTCGTCTTCAACGTTTCTTCTGATTCATTCGGTTGTGCTAAAGGAACACTTAACATTCCGTCAATATAGCGCCCGTTTACGATAAAACCTTTTCCGTAAAAACCAAACCGTTTATGAATAGCCGCTTGTGCCGCAGGAATGCCTCCCAGCTGCCAACGGGCGCTGCGTTGTGCCCATGCAAACCATGACTCATGTGCATTATCAGCATCAAGCCGTGGTTGAAAGATGGCCCATCGTTCATTATCCGGATGTTGCGCTATAGCAGTTAGTTCATTAATAGTATTGTTTTCAATTAAGTGTACTTGTATAAATTGCGGACCTTCAATAAGAGTATATCGATCTGTGGAAAGGCGATTTATATCATTATGAAGCTCAGCAACCCGTTTCGCATCATTCCCTGCTTCAGCTTCCTGTCCCTCTTTTACGAGATATTGGCGACGGTATGCAGACAGAACATCGTCAAGACTATGAAACGCTACCTGTCCCTCATAAAATAAATCGCTAAATTGGTTATCAAACGTAATATCAACAATACGCCACCGTCCATCCGGTTGAATGTCAATGCTGATGCCCCCTCGAATATCTTGCTTCCCCCACCACCGCTGAGCGGTGAGTACGAGGGTTTGAGGATTCCCCTCTGCATTTTTTTCTATATAGGCAATTTCAGAATTGGGGCCTGCAGGAACACCGTTATCAGAATCAAGAACCAGCGTATGGGTAAACCCATTCCCACTGCGTGCTGCAGCTAAAATCTCTCTATAATCTTTATCAAAATACTGTGATAACCGTGCTGTAAGCTCTCTTTCAAAATCCCTTCTTTGCTTTTGCACCTCTGCGGAAACAACTTTTACCTCTCCGCTCAAGGCATTTAATAAATCTTCGACCGTTCTGGTGGCAGCGGTAATATTATATTTTTGACACAATAGAATCAATTCGTCTTCTGCTTTTTTCTCTAACTTCCCTTCTACTTCACCGCTATAGGCAAGCAAGGGCTTTGCTTTCTCTAAAAATTCTCTCTTAAGACTCTCATATTCCTGACGCAATTGTCCCGATGTATCAATAATGTTAAAAACTTCACTATGGTCATCATTTAATTCTTTATCCACGTCATCCCACACTAACACAAAATTATCCCACGTATCATCTCCCGGCGTATCGACATCCCGAAAACCAAAAAGATGCCGTTCTTCTCTTCGCCTATTACCATCAGCGCGAAAGTCTGCCTTAAAATCTTCACCGTATTCTTCACCGGCATACGCAATGGGCGCATTCACCCCAAGTGTAGAAGCAACGATAAAATCCTGATAGGCGCCTGGCTTTTTAAGAAAACCACCGCTTCGATGTACATATCTAAAATTATCAACGATGATTTCAATATCATCATCGGTGTAGGTATTTAAGCCAAGAGTACGTTCATGGACAAGATCGTCGCGTATACGTCTTTTGATCAACTGCATATAACCGATTTCATATAAAATAACCTGTGCCTGTGTCGACGCCCCTAAGAAAAGAAATGATACTCGCGGTTCTTCTTTTCCTGTAACGTCATGAAAACGGTCTAAATTACTTTTATACGATTTATAGCCGGCTTCAAGACAATCTCGAATAATTTCAAAGTCATAGGTACGTTCTGCCTGAGTAAAATTAACCGGCATAATCACAATCCGCGCATCATCAGGAATGCCCTTATCACGCCACTCGGCATAACCAGCCGAACGCGTGTCATAGCCCTCATATTTTCTGGTTCCCAATTTATAGGGTGACGGTATATCAACATCGCCATCAAGCGGGGTAAAGAAATCTTTAAAGTGAAATACGATAAGCGCAATGACCGTATCAGCAATCGACCGCATGAGGAAGAAAAATCCGAGAACAATAGCAAGACTGACAAACTGTGCGCCAAAGCCGAGCGACATAAACGGATTAACCGTAGTATAGAATATGCCGACGGTTATCATTGCACTCACATTGATGAGGGTAAGATAGATAACACTTCCCGGCGCATCTTTCCACGCTTTTGTTAAGGATACAACGTATTCACTAAAAAGCGGGCTTTTGTGCGGCAGAAATCGTGCAATGGGTCTTGATATATTATAGAAGAATAACCGCACTGCCATAATAACGAGCGGTAAAACCGTAGCAGGAATGAGCGTAAACCATGATCCCAGAAAATCATAGATCGATGTAGTTACATATTTAAATGTTCGTGAACTAACCTCAGCCCCTGCTCGAGCTGCATCTTTTCTCAGTTTAGGCTCAAGGGTCGTATCATTGGTAATGGTCTCAAGCACTTTCTTGGCCCGTACTGTTCTTATCGTTCCCAACGCTTCAATAATATGAAGCTTAACCGTCAACGGCGTATTTGGTTTGTTAAAAAGTTCTTGCAGTGTTGCTACTGCCTGTATGGTTCCAAGCACTTCTTTAGCCCGTGCGGTTCCTACAGCTCCTAACGCTTCAATAATATGAAGCTTAACCGTTAACAACGTACTTGGTTTACTAAAAATTTCTTGCAGTGTTGCTACTGCCTGTTTCGTTCCACTCGTACGTAATGCTTCGATAATATTACTTTGAATAGAAGCATCAATGTCAGATTTATAAAAAAGATCCTCAATTTTTTTCAAAACGTTTGCATCACGTACTCTCAGTTTACCTAAAGCAACAATACTCATCGAAAGGATCGGTAAAGGAACTTCTTTTCCGTTTATATGATGAGCAATGATCGATTGAAGTTTCCCTTGTGCTCCTTTGTTATGGCGCTCTATTACTGTCTGAAGCGTACGTTTCCACTCGTCCTGCTCCTCTTGGTTTGTATAATGATCTAATGTATTCAACTCTGCTTGATGGAGCATATTATAGAATGTGTTACTAAACGGTATGAGATCTCCCAACCATTTTGGTGCATACCGTATTTCAAGTTGGCGAGATTCAGGAATACTATCTTCTGGTATCACTAGTTCAGGCATGATAAATGGTGACATTCGAAATTGCGGACCTAAAAATCCGATAAAGGTATCAACCGTGCGTATTAACTGTTGACGCTTCTTATCATTTAATCGCGCGATAGCTTCAAATCCCATTTTCTCTAACATGTTCTTGTCAAGGCCTTCAAAAAAGCCAAAGTACCGTTCGTCAAATGCTTTATGGCTTAATGCATATAATAAATACACTTCATAGGTATTGTCCGCCATTAGCTGATCTTCCGTAAGACCGGTCATCTTTTTACCACTCATCTTTTTGATTAAATCATACAGAAGTGTCTGTTTGATTGAATCGATCGGTTCTGCATCTTTTTCCTTTTTACCGAGGAGTATTTGAATGTTTTCGATAAGACTTTGAGTAAATAATTTCTTTTCTTTATCAGGCGTTTTAATACGGGTAAGATGAAACGCAAAACTCTTAACCCGACCCGACAATTCAGCAAATTCAGTGACATTCAGATTGATGGCACGGGCATGTTTAAAAAACGCGTCTTGTTGGGACTCGCCCTTGATAATGCCGTTTAACCCGTTTTTTCCATAAAGATGTGTCTCGACAGCAGTATCGAACACTTTGGTATAGTTATCATACGCTGCCTTATCCTCCCGAATGGCATCAACAATTCCGCCTTCACGCGCCTGAAAGATGACCCCCAGATTGAACGCGCTATCCGCTATAAAAAGGAGTTCGTCAGAAAAACGTGCTCGTGCTTCAACAGTATTGTAATAATCAGGTAATATTTTTTTTGAAAATATGTGTTTGTCTAATTTATCTCGTACAGCAATAGCCCGGCTAATATCAGAAGCTGAAATACCGCGCACAATAGCCATTTGAATAATAACTTCTTTAATATCCTCACGGATTTTGAGCTGAGAAAGCGCATCCGATAATTCTTTAATCTGTTCGTTAACATAGTCGGCAGTTAATTCACCGGTAAATATTCGATCCTCTAATGTCATACCACTGCGAACTGCATCGATTAAGTCGGTTGCAATAATATTCGTAAGAACCCGTCGCAACGTACGTTCTTTCGCAGGTAAATCCACATTGCCTGGTTTGTGCGTATCGCTCTCTTCACCCTCATACACAACCTTTGCAATAACAAACGTATCGAAGAGGGTTGCTGAATAATTGACTCTCTCGAGTATCTGTCGAAATTGAGTACGGCATTCGGTCTCATTCGTCAGTTTTTCGTGAAGGAGCTGATAATGGTTAACATAATCGGTAATTTCTTCATCATGCACATCACGGTATGATATGTAATTTTTGACTGCCCAGTAGACAAAATCTAACCGTTCAGTAAGGACTTCGGATGCAATGTCTTTATATTGAGGTTTTTGGAGTAATTCATTTCTTAACTTTTCAAGGCGGGCTGCAGGATAATGGAATTTTCCTTCCATATAATCCTTAAAAACATTATCAATCTGCAAGGGAAGTGTCGCCGCATATTTTTTATGCTTACTCAAATATGCTTTTTGCGCATCAACAGCAGTAGTAAACCAGGTTGTGATCCAATCACTCAGTTCTTTATCATCACTCTGTATCGTGGTTATTTCCGGCTCTATTTTAGCCAATGCTTTCTTATCACGTAATGTTTCAACGGCACGCCAGGTGATACTATCAATCTCAACCTGCGTGAGTGCTGATGCAGTAACCGGCGGTGCATGATTATCAAGCATTTGAACATATTTTTGCGCCTTGAGAACAACGGCACCGCGTGTTTGAATAAATAGTATAATTTCATCAAGAGAATATTGTGTATCCATATAATAGGTAAAGAGCGACCATACAACGCCATCATTAAAGTACAGACGTGCATTTTCATCTTTTTTCTTCACTTCAGTAATGGCATCCCTAATTTTTATCAACTTCTTAATAGCATCATCAACATCAACAGAACGAATCGTCTTCACAAAGGTGTTCTTTTCTGCATTGGTTAACGTCTGCGGTATTCGTCTATACAGCATTTCTTTTGCGGCAGCATAGTATGAAGCATTTATCTTTACCATACGGAAACGATTCGCATACATTTCATTCTGAAGTATCGAAAACTCCTCGGTTTCAAAATCATTGAGGACCACATTGCGTTGTCTTTTGCCATCAAAGATTAAGGTCTTCCGTTCTTTATACTTACGGATTTCGTTCATCTGATAAATTGTTTGTAACATAGGATAAAACGTATCAACGGCGATCGTTTCGGCATCGATGAATTTTTCTTTCGCAAGTTTTCCTAAAACACCAACGATCCTTTTGATATCTTGAGTATCGGTAATAGCATCATTAAACAATGCCCGCGCCAACGCGAAAACAACACCCCGTTTATTCCGTTCAGCAAAGTGGGTATCATACTCCGTGTAATACTGCGACAACAACTTTCCTAAATCCTCTGGCAACGTTTCTTCCTTAAAACCATCCCGTAACAGCTGGTGTTTCACGGTAACTTTTTTGAGTTTGGTTTCTATTTCTTGTACCTTTACATCAGTCTGAGGCATATAGTTGAGTTCAAAAACAGATGCCGCAATCTTCAGAACCTGGTCAAGTTCTTTCATAATATTTGTTACGCTCATCTCTTTATAGCTATCATTATTGATCATATCAACCATCATGGGCAAAATCGCTGCTTCAAAATTTACCCGTTCAAAATCACGCTGCGCTTTCTGGCGCGCTTCGCGCTGAATTTTCGGTGTAAAATATTTCTGACTTTGATCCTTGAAATATTTTTGGTAACGCTTATGCTCCTTTATCATTTTATATTCAACGTATATCTTTTGTTCACTCTGATATTCAGATGAAGTTTTCTGTAAGATAAAAGGACTGATTAACTGTTTCTTGTCGCCGGTGAGATAGTTTTCTTCTAACTGAAGCACCTTTTTAGCTTGCGTACGTGTAAAACTATTGTCTTCAAATAAAACAACCGCTTTATTAACAAGAGAACTAAACACATCAGGATCAGTAATGTCAAACGCTTCTTCATAGCCAAGTTTGGTATGAATCTTTCCTAAACGATCTTTCTGCTGTCTGATAAGCCACGCAACATTCTCAGCTCGATTCTGTGTTTTATCCCATCCGTCAATAACGCGATCACGCGTAAAGCTAATGAGGAGTCCCACGGCAAGCGGATCATGCCAGTCAAACGTTGTTTTATCTATTCTGCTATCTTCTTTACTCCCTGCCACTGCTTGTAATATTTTTTGAACACCAATAACATTACGCTCATCATCACCCGCCGCTCTTAAAAAGAGTTCAAGATCTTTCGGTGTCATATTATAAGAATATAAAACATCATCAACCCAGGTTGTTAAAATACCTAATTCACCGCTATCCATATGATCAAGTTCCTGCCCATAAATGCCTACTTTTTTAAGAATATCTTTTACGGTAACGATATCGTTCATGTATCCCTTTAACCACACAACCCCTTTTGCTAGTTTTTCTTGATCCACCTTTGAAAGTTCTCCGGCATCATTGACCGATGGATAGGTAAAGACCCAGACTTCATTAATCAATCGTTGTGTCCATCCCGTTGAACTTCCCGCACCAATACCTAATCGCTGCATCTTCTCATACATAAGCACATCACGGTAGGCACGTTCAATCTCAATCTCACTTGCTTTCTGTAATTCGTCTTTAAGATAGTCGATTATAGCAGAATCATCTTTATCCTTATCGCTCTTCTGCGACAGGACTCCATACTCGTCTGCCAGTTTCATCACTGTCGTAATTTCACTGCCAAAAAGTAGATTAAAATCACCTTGTTGCAATTTTTGCATAAGTACTGTCGGATCTGCTATTGCCTCTTCAAATATTTTTATCTGAGCCTGTTTTTCTCCTAATAACGTAAGCTTATAATTAAGAGCAAAGACGCCACCAGTGCCTTGATTTAATTTGAGCAACTTTTCAAGGCTAATGTTTTCATAATCAGTAAATTCTTTAATACGCGGGATCAATGCTTGCTTTACTTTAAGCATCGCTTTATATTCACGCGGCGTAAGACCACTCAGCAACATTTCCGTCGTTAACGAATTTAAGAAAAATTTCCAGTTGCGGTTATCCATATAGGCAATATCCCGACCGCCGAGTGCTTCATAAAAACTTCTGGCAGTATCGTGAATATCGGTCTGATATTGACTGATAAGACTTTCCGGATAATTAGAGAGCATAAGGACATCGACAAAATTAAGATTATCAAAAAATTCGCTCTCTACATTATGATCATATTTTTCGAAGAATGGATTATTTAATCTTCCCTCAACCTCTTTGAGGAAACGACCATTATCAAGAAGTGCTTTAATGCGGAGAAGGGCTGCCTCAAATTTATTCCAATATTCTGTTTCATTATCTGCACGCACATCATGTGGCGTATTAAGCATTGCGTCGTAGTCACGACGACTCGGCCATTCGGCTGTTTCAAAAATCATCCGTACTGCCCAAAGATATGCATATCCTTTACTATCATTCTCTCCGATTCTAAAGGTCTGCATCCCTTTTCCCTTTTTAAAGGTTTCGATCGCATGGAGAAAATTCTGTGAGGATTCAAGTTGTGTAAGAGCACGTACGTAGATATCCAAACTATCGCGCATCATATCGTCTGCAGCTTTTTCCTTTATTCTCTCTTCTTTTATTAAATACTCCTTATATTCTTCAAATGTACAGTTTTCACTTGCTAAACGTTCCTTCAGCATATAATTAATACTTGTTTTTCCCATGAGAGGTAGATCAAAAAATTGTTGCACCGTACCCATAACATTCTTCGGCAAAACCTCCTCAAAACGGGTCAACTTATAGGATATTTGCGCTGATGTTGAATATCCAACACATTTATTGAGTAACCCTTTTGCCCGTTCTGTTAATTGGCCATTCTGAATCAAACGTCCGTGTTCACGTAATGTATAAAGCTCGTTGAGTACCTGCAGTACCCTGGCAGCAAATTCACCGTCTTTCCATGTCCCCACATTCCTATCATGCACAATAAGGTTGATAATTTCATCAAGCCATTGCACAATATCATCAGCGGCAACATTTCCCCGTATCTCTTTCACTCGTCCTTCAACAACAACAAAATAACGGTGATAGTCTCGCAGTTTTATCAAGAGTTGATTGAACATATCAACTTCCTGCCATGATTGGAGAACATCTTTATTCTGGCCAGCATAATTATTAACAAACGCTTCTATTTCTGCCTTCCGGTTGATCTGTCCTTCTTTGATGAGCTCAGCCGGTTTTGCGCCAAGTTTCCCCTCAATAGTACGAAAATCATTATCAATCTGTATGTGCTTTTTCTGAAAAATTTTATTAACCGGTGGAACATCGAGTCCCACTTTTCTCATTCTCTGTGCAAACATTTCATAACTTAAGACAAATCCAACCCAATTATCAGTTAGTTCAATCTGATATAAGAAAACCTGGTTCATAAGAAGCCCGACCTTATGAGTCGTTGCATCTCCGGTAATTAACATCCCTAATGCACGCTCATACGCATCAGGATAATCCCCCTTTTGAAGTTCTTCATTAAGCTGCTCATTTGTATCATTGATATGTTTTTGAATTTGCTGTAACTGTTTCTGATGAAACATGATCGCATCGTGTAGACGATCAAGTTCAAAGGCAATAAAACGCTGATACTCTGCTTGATCAAGATCCTTTATGCGCCGCACTTCACGCTCCATATCTTTTAATTTTTCTTTATATCGCTCAAAGAGCTGAACTGTTGCTTGTGCAAAAGTATTCATTTTTTTTACATCTTTTATATATTCCATATTAAGACTTGCCGCTGGAGTATATTTATCTTTATTTACTTCTTTCATGAGTGCTCTACTTTTCATGAGCTGTAAGACATATTCTTTAAAATGAGAATCGTCATACAGATCAAATCCGTCTCGGAAAGATTTTTCCATCTTTTCTATGCTTTCTTCTTTTTGAGAAGGATCACCCTGGTGAATAGTTAAGATATTTTGTAAATACGTCAGTCCATCGGCAAGCTCAGGATGACTGGTAAGGTGTTCTTGTAACTTTTTTTGTAATGCTACACTATCAGAATACAACCGTCCTTTCAGCTCATTAATTTCAGCTTGCAAAGTACGTGGATTTTGGAGCAAAACACGGAATGTCTGTGATGTGTGGCGAAGTTGCTGTGCATCTTCAAGCAATGAACCTGCCGCTTGCTGATTACTTTCAAGAAGTACAATTAAATTAAAAAGATTATAATGAGGATCATGGGATAACAATGCATCCCATGTATTAAATTCAAAACTTAATTCAGATAACACAAAGGGCATTTCAGGAATATCAAGCTCGAAATCAACATCATATTCTTTATTTAAGCGCTGTTTTAATGCACCTTTTTCCTCATCGAATTCTTTTCGTGCCTTAGAAAGATGTTCCATAAGTTCTCGATAATTCTGTTTTGCAATAGGAAACGACAATTCTGCTGTTCCCCGATCTTTTTCATCTTCCTGCCGCGCTGCTTCCGGTAATGTTTTCTTATCATAGAGGGCACGCAAACGTTCCATAGCTTGTACCTTAAGCGAAAGTTTAACAACACGCTGATATTTTTGTATGAGGGTTTCTCTACTGCGATCAACCTCTTCTTGGGCCCGTGATAACTCATCCTGGTATGCTTGCTCTTCTTTAACCTTTTCAACTGCACTACCTTCTTGGCGGGCTAATCCTTCGAGTCGTTCTCGATTTGCACGGTTGAGATTCCCAAAGCGAAAAAACGGACCAGTGCCAAATCTATTGATCTCAGCTTGGATATCATCTTGTGCTTTTTGAGTAGCAATAAACGCATCAACAAGTTCCTTATTGAGTGTCTGTATGGCAACATTGTATGATTGCCATGCGGTGCGATCTGATACACTCAACGTAAGTTTTATCTTCTCATGAGGCTTAAGCGCTGCTAATTCTTCTGCTTCCTCTTCACGTATGCCAAGTGTTGAAAGTAATACTTTTGCTTGCATAAGATCGAGTTCTGCAAGTGCCAACTTACCCTGCACAAAATCTAAATATTGCTTCTTATCAAGCATGAATTCCTTCCTCGCCGCTGCAGTCAATTCATCGGGACGGGTAAGAAAATCTTGTGTGCTTTCCTCTTGAAAAACACGTTTGAGCTCTTCAGAGTTATGTTTTGCGATAGCATATGCTTTTGCACCTGTTTGAGCATAACTATCAATTTTGAGTCGTGCAAGTTGAAAACTACGCTGTGCTTTTTCTATTTCAATCTCATTCATTTCAATTCTTTTATCACGCGCACGCTCTCCGGACGTAAAGAACCACCCAATAATAGGTATTCTTCCAAGTGTGTGCCAAATAAGCTGCTGCGGTAGGTGCACCTGGAGTGCAGCGGTATACCCTAACATCATAGCTGGTGTTGTTAATAAGCTATCATAACTATCAAGAAAGTTAAGTACGCCGATTCGAATCACTAAGTCATCCCACGCCTCTTCCCGGTTAATCCGCACATCATAGAGAACTTTAAACAGTAAGGGAATAAGGAGTTGCTGATCAAGATTATGTCTACCCATAAAAAGTTCATTGAGACGATACATCTCATTATAAAAGGTTCGACCCACTTTTGAAGAAAGCCGTTCATGGCCGAAGAGAAGAGAAAATTTTGTCATGATATCAAAAATAGTATGAGAAAGTTCTTTCATCTCTTGTATGCTTAGATTTTCATAATCCATCGTCTGTATAATACGTTGCGCATTTGCTAATTGTGTATCTATGCGCCGATGAGCAAAATAGACTTGTTTCATAATATATGCTTCTTTTTCTGCATCAGGCAACTGATACCATGCGGTACTTAAGGTAAAATACTCGCACTGGCCGGCTAATCCTGCCTTTTCCTCACTCCATGGATTCCACCAGGTTTCTTTGGTTCCGTACAGTGCACTATATATAGAAGGCATTGCTTTTTTAAAGATTTTTGCATAATCTTCCGCTTTGGCCGCTTCCTCTTGCACTACGCGCGTTGCTTCTTTTATAAGCTTTTTCTGTGTCGCCAGTAACTGTGTTACTGCGTCCACCTTTTCTTTATCTTTGCTGTCTTTTGCTACGGTGAGTTTTTCTTCGAGATCTTCCTTCCCCTTTGTTACACGTTCATATTCTATGCGTTCGACATTCACCCGTGATAATAATTTTTCGTAGCGGGTAAAATATTCGCCCGCTTTTGCTTTAGCTTCTCCAAATGCTGTCCAGAGCGCTAATGTTTTTTCTGCCGCGACTCGCTCCATTTCAAGATTATTCACGGTATTTAAATAGCGTAGAATAATATTTTCTTGTTCCTGTTGATACGCATCACTGCTGAGCCCCTGACGTTTTAAGGCGTGCAGATCACGCTCATATTCAACTGCTGCAACCTTAAGCGATATATCCGCTTTTTTCAGTGCATGTTCAGCTAATTGAACACCGTTATCCTGAGGAATTATTTCACCTTCACTTTCTATACGCGATCGTCCTGTCAATAAAGCCTGCAATGATGCTTCTACCTCTTCGACACTACGATCAGGAAGCGGTGCATAGAGTTCATTTTGTATTTCTTTATCAACGTCATTGAAAAGAGCTTGCTTATTTCCCTTTGCACTGAAGCCATTAAAAAATTCTTCATATTGTTGCTGAAGTTTAGGAAGGTTTTCTGCTACATCAGTAATAACGGTATTACCATTGTCAGTAAACGTAATCGTACCATCAGATTTCATGCTATATAATTCACCGAATAATCTATTCACCATATCCGTTGTCGGATCAGCATCAATATAAAGGTCTGTAAAGACGACTTCATCGTCCGTATCCAGTCCATTATTAATTTTTATTTCTTCGATGTTTTCATCGATTTTAAGTTCAAGGCGTAAGATTTCTTCTTCAATAGTATGACGGGTAACGATTGCATGATCCAGTGCTTCTCGTGCAACGGTAATTTTTTCAGCAAGCAATACATTAACTACTTCCTCTTCCCTACCTTCTCGCATCTGCACTGCATCATACTTTGTGACCAGATCGGTAAGTTCTTCTTGTATCGCTTGGATTCTGCTTTCTATTATATTGCGTTCCTTCTTCTTATCGGCCAGTCCCTCCCGTAATTTCTGAATAATATTTCCCAACTCAACATTTCTCTCAACCAATCCTTTTTCTGCCAAGGTTCTTTCCTGTTCAGCAATATCACGAAGCGTCTGGGCCTCCATAACTGAAAATTTCTTTTTACCTAAATCGATACCATATTGAATAAATATATCGAACTGATCAAGACCGAACTGATCATACCAGCGGTGCCACCATTTGTCATATTCCAATCCAAACATGGCCCCAACACCAATCGAAAGCCCCTTCTGACGCGCTGCTTTGACTGCATAGTCGAACTGCTCAACACGCAGTTTGTGCAACTTTAATCTTCTCTCCTGAGCAACGGTGAAGAGCTGATCGTGTGTAGGATTCACTAAACGGACAGATTTTTTCTTTGTTTCCTTCTTCTTTTTTTGTACGTCTGCCTCTTTTTTCGCCTCTGCTTCGATCTCCGCCTTCCATTTTTCTTCTTGATATGTTTGTGCCTGCGTAAGGAGAAGTTCTTGCATCTCTTTCTCCTTCTCGAGCCGCGATAGCTTACTTTGTACGTTATCGACAATATCAAAATTCCCCAGCATGGCATCAACGGAAACATATCCTCCCAACCCAGAAGCAAAATCAAAAAACCCTTGTTCGGTAATTTTCACATTGCTTTTTGCAGTAACTAAGGCTCTTTCAAATTCCTTGATCCGTTGCTCGAGTTTATGGAGCGCCCCTTCATACTTGCGGATCAAAGTGTCTATCTGTAACCGTGAAAAATCTTTGAGCATTTTATATTGCGCGACTTCTAAATCGTGTGCTTTTATTTCAGAGTATTGTTCAGAACGAAAGATTTCAAGGTACGGACTGATGCGACTGATAAATTCCGGGCCATTGGACCGAAAGAACTCAGGATCGTTATCGAATTTATCTTCAAGCAACCTAAAGACATCGATAGTATTATCCCATGCTAAAAACCCTCTTACAAATAACCAAATTCTCTCCTTGTCTTTCCGTTGTGTTTCAATATCTTTGCGAGTCATGATATTTTGAAAGCCGTCTTCAAACCGCACAGCAATGCCATTATCCTTGAGTGCCTGATTAGCTAATTCTATTACTGTCTCAATATCTTCACTGCGAAATGAAAAATGAGCATCTTTTGATAGACCGCTATTTTGTTTAATAAAACTTTTTACCTCGCGGAGCTGTTGTTCAAGAGAACGCAGGTGACTATCTGCTTTAAATATTGCAATATCAATATCAATGAGTGCTTGTTTAGATATTTTTTTCTGATTGACTAAGGGTTCCAACGTTGGCTTAAGATCTCGAACCGCCTGAAGTCTTTCCTGCGCCTGAGGAATTTGTTTTTCCTGCAACATTAATCCTTCTTGATAAAGCCCGACAATACTTTGTATGCTTCTAATTGCTTCGTCTTTTATATCAAGTTCACGTAACTTTTTATCATAGACCGCATCAATAATCGCCTTTATCCGTCCATCATTCGTTGTAAATCCCGCATTGAGCTCAAGATGGGCTTTTAAATCATCGGTTGGCTGTTGATCAGGAAACTCACCTACCTGTACGGTAGTATCGATATACCAATTTTCTGCCTTCCGTGCTTCACGATAATGATCGGTAATCTTTATTTTTGATTGTAACTGTGCTAACCTATTATTAATTTCAGGATTACAGACTGCCTTTAATAAACTTTGAAGCGGTTTAACCGGTGCGGTATGCGTCAGAACCCCTTGAGCCTTTTCTGCTTCTATGAGATCAACCACATCACGGCCTTTTACATACGGCATCTTTTTCAAAAGAGCATGGATGGTTTCATTAAGAGCATCATGTTCACTCTTTTTGAGCGTTGGGAAGACTGTATGCTCTTCACCTTTCGCCGCCTCAAGCTCTCTTATTTTGCGGTCTAAAATGCCAACATAATCATAATAGCGCGCATCATCTTCTAAAGAAGGATATATTTCACGCAACCATTTCAAGAAAAACATAACACTAATATCACGTGTCATGATTTCTGTCATATCTTCAGGAGTCTTACCAAAAACTTTTAATACCGCCTTTTCTCCTTGTTTTGACTTAGAGGTCAAGGTAAACCAACGGTCTAGATGTCCGCGTAAGTACGTTAATGACTGAGGCCATTTTTCACCTTTTACATGATCAATATAATTGAACAAGGTTTGATATTCTTTTACCTGCTTCGGGGTTGGTTCTTTTCCTCGAAATTTATCTTTTAACCCCAATAGTTTTGCTGCAAAATTACTCATTTTTGCTCCAACACCAACAGTCCCCGCAATTTTTGGAGCATCTTGAAAAACTGGTTCCTTCATCTCTTTTAGTTGCTCTTTCTGTGGATCTGGCTGAGGTGCTGCTTCTGCCAAAAGTATTTGATCAAGTGGTTCAACTATGTTGAGGGTCCATTCAGGTATTAAACGTCTCATCATTTCTTCCTGTCGTATCTGGGAAAGAACATTATATGATTGCACCAGTTGGGTAAGTCTTTTGAACAATGCATTCTGTTCATAAGGAAGAAATGCTTGCAATGCCTGCACCGTTTTTGCAATAAAAATATCCTTTTCTTTCTCAGTAATAACACCCGTAATATACATGAGTTCTACTGACCCTTTTTTCATTGTGGTAACCGTCAGTGCTAACCGAACTGCGACATCAGGTGAAAATCCTTTTTTCTGGAACATATCACGAAGTACATTATGAAAAGGGATCTGTTTTTGTGGTACCGCACCAGGAATTAAACCATATTCAAGATTACGAGCATGCAATGCATTGAGTTTTTTGATTATCTCCTCATTAGAAATCTTTTGTATCGTATCAGGATATGACTCAGCTTTCAGCCGTGCTTCTTCCTCGGCCTTTAATCGTGATTCCTCTTCAGCTTTTAGCTGTGCATCTTCTTCTACAACCGGTAATAACGCGTCCACATTTATTTGTTCTTCTGCAGCTTTTAATCGTGCCTTTTCTGCGGCCTTTGCTTTTGTCTCTGCGTCTTCGTCTGCACGTTGAAGTGCATGACGCAATTCTTCATCGATAACCGTTTTTTCTGTAATAAGCCGTATTGTGCCATCAGAACTTCTTACAAGATGTTTAGCCCCTGTTTTCTCTTGAAGTTTCTTAAAAAACTCCCGGCCCATTCCAGCTTCTAATCGTTTTGGCATTGTAATACCAGCAGATTGTGCTGCACGAACAAATGCGGCAGTTTTTAGAAAGGTATCAAGGAGTTCATTATCTGCAAATTGTAAGGAAACTATTTCTGCTCCTTTTGCTTGTATCTTCTGTTCAGGTTCGATCTTTCCTGTACTCAATGCTTCATCGTCTGCACGTTGAATTGCATGACGTAATTCTGCATCGACAACTGCCTCTTTTCTAATAAGCCGTATTGTGCCGTCAGAATCTTTTATAAGATGCGTAACCCCTATTTTTTCTCGAATAGTCTCCAATAACTGCGAGTCGACACCAGCTTTTAATCGCTCTGGCATTATAATACCAGCAGATTGTGCTGCACGAACAAACGCGTCATCTTTTAGAAGATCGTCAAGAAGTTTATTATCTGCAAATTGTAAGGGAATTATTTTTGCCCCTTTTACTTGTGTCTTCTGTTCAGGCTCTTCCTTCTGTGCAAGCAATGTTGCTGCTGAAGGTTGCTTTTCTTGACGTTCAATCACGTGACGTGATGGTTGTTCTTGACGATCTACTTTATGTCGGTCGATTGCGCTTGTATCTTCATCAGGACGGTGCACAGCACGACGAAGAGTTACATTCGTAGCTCCTTGTAATCCGGGGATTATCCCCACTGATTTTCCGTCTACTTGCGCCACAAGATTTGTCAAGTTCTCTTGTTCCTTTTCTTGTGTAAGTACCGTTTTCTTTTTTATATCGCTAATTACTTTTTCAATATGTGCAGTATAAGCCGTATTACCAATAAGCTGTCTGAGTTCTCCTAACAATTCCTCAGCTTGTGCACTATCTGTGTGGGCTGTTTCTGTTATAGCAGTAGATAAAGCAATAACGAGTTGCGCGATCTGTAAATCGTATGTTCGTATACCCTCTTTTGCTGCTGCTCTTTCTTCTCCATCTTCCGTTTCTATGGAAATTGCCATGATATCCTCTTTAACGTAAGGGGCGTCCGAAACCATTCGTGAAGGGTCAAGAGAGTCATCAAGAGCCACGAAATGAGTCCAAAAAGTCCAGGTTTTGAAACCGATAAGACCATCAGCTTCAAGATTCCGTAATTTAGCCCCTTCTACCGTTATGCTATTATCTCCTTTATAGTAATAGCCTAACGCCCTCTTTAAGGCATGCTGAAAATCTTCTACTGCCTCTTTGAGTACTGAATCTGTTCTACAGAGATTTGCTAAATGCCGCAGGTATTTCTCATCCCCGACAAAGGTTTCTCCATAACTTTTTTCTAACATAGTTAAAACACGATCATAGGAATAATAAAGATAGGTTGCATATCCTAAAAGACCATCAGCAGCCGTAGCTTTTATGCCAATACCCTTTTGAAATGTTCGAACCGCTTTTCTAAATTCATCACTTTGCCGAGCAAGATCAAGGAATTTACCGCCTGCATTGGTCGTTTTAAGGTTTAGGACATCTTCTACCCGCACAAAGCCAGTTTTTCCCGTTTCTTTTTTATAGACGGCAATAAGGTCATCGAGCAATTGATCGAGATTTTTCGTTCTTGAACTGACTATCGGTTCTTTTGGTATCGCTTCTAACTTTGCACGTGTGTTGTCTTTTCTCTCAATCGTTTCTCGCAAACGTTTGAGTGTAGCCACAATAGTCGACACGGTTGCATCTTTTTCAACCAAAGTATCAACTGGTCTTTTTTGTATTGGTACAACCACTTCTTGTTGAGCTTTTTGTACTCTGAACTCTTGAACATCCTCTTTTCCTATTCGTGCTAAGGTTATGGGCTCAACAACCGTTTCAGTTGAAACAAGATCTCCCGCAAAGGTCTTGCGCACTGAGGTGACAACACTAACAAGCACATTCGCAACTGAACTAATGGCTCCACCAAACGACGAAGCTAATCCAACACGTTGCCCCCCCTGTGAGAGACTGTCAAGCTGGCGTTGCGCCATGAGAAGGGATATTGCACGATGCATATTTGCTTCACGTAAAGTATCTATTTCTGCTGTAATCCTTTTTGCACTGGCCGGCATACTTTTTAATTGAAATTGAAGTACATTGATCTCTCTCTGCGTCTCTTGCATCTGGCGTGGCAGTTCAATCAATTGGCCTTTTAACATTGCGGTCTCAATATGAGCTTCTTCACCGCCAAAAAGCTGATAGGCACTATTGGAGATAAGTAGACCATTGCTACTTGCATCTGCTATATTTTGATCAATATTAAAAATAGCATTTTCCATATTTACTGCTATGTTTTGCGCAATATTTAAGACATGATTTCCCATACTCAACATATCAACGTCGATACCTTGAATAACCTCTCGTAAAAGCCTAAAATCTTCCTCAGGCGCCATTTTTATAATATCTTTATATTTTTCGCCAAGGTATGCATCACCCGCTGGTGCAAGAACATGAACACAAAAGTTGATCTCAAACGGGACAATAAGTGCTAAATCAATAGTTCCGCGGATAAGGCCTGCAATTGTTTCAAAATTAATAAAAGGAATTGGAATGTACGTTAATTTTACCGGCATAATTTTCTGTATACTTCTCTGTATACTTGTATTGACAGTAATAAGATGAAGGGTAAAGAAAAATGAAGCAACGGAAACAAAGACCGTGTATAGGGTTTCAAGATTAATAAAGGGTGCTTTTTTGCTAAAGAGCCATGATGCAATTCTCTGGTGAAAAGGGGTAAAGGTAACATCGGGCAACGATATGCGTTTTTTTATCACCTCTTTTGCAACGTTTTCATCAAGCGAGTCAAGAAGTGCATACAACTGCCGCAGTTGTGTTGTAGAAGCACTGCGAATGCTCAAGACGCTGCGCTGGATATTTTTATTTTTAATATCCTGTCGCAGTATTTCAAGAACGCGCGGAAGCTCTTCTGCTGCCGTACCACTGAGTTCATCCTTGTTATCTACTAGACGATGAACAAAGTCCCGAACAGATTCATAATCAAGACTTGGAAGTCCACCGAAAAGATCTCTATATTCCGCCGTATTGAGTTTGTGCCTGCGTATTTTTATCGCCTGATAAGACCGAAACATATGCGGCGGAAATCGTAAACCAAGGGAAAGGAAAAAGCTTGCACTCACTGCCTGAAGAGTTATTGGTATCACGGTACCGAGAAAATGCAATTGTTTTAAACCGATTATACTGATCGCTGACAAATCTACACTGAGAGAACCAAAACTTACATAGTGAACTGCCCATTCAATAAAAATACTGATGCCGCTCGCATCAAACACGCTGACCACCCATTGCAAAAATGGTAGCCCCGCTGCGGTAGGCCCTGCAACAGCATAAATAATTCCAAGACCAATTGCGCCGATAAAAGCAAGATGAACACGTTTCCAAGAAAACTCGAGCGTCCCCCGAATAAAGGTATTGCGGTCCCACAGTTCACGTAAAAGATTTTTAAATCGTGTCATACGGTGCACTTGCTGTTCTTCCCGAATAACGTAGCTGTTCCGGGCAATATCACCTCGCTCGGCAATTGTTGCCACCGTACCATCGATAATATCTAAGATTTTAACGGTATTAAGATAATTAACACGACGATCTAAAAAGTTATAGACGAACCGATGACGATAGTATTGAAAGATAAAGCTATCAAATACATGGGGAAGTGCCATAACAATACTTTCGAATGCATTCGCCCACCACGTTAGCGTAAACAATGCTCGAATTCTTTGAAAAAATGACGGTTTCTCTTTTGCCTCTTTCCGCATTTTTGATTCATAGGTAGCTGTTTGCATGGCTGTATCAACTGCTCGGTATATCTGATAGAGGTGTCTTTGCTCTATATTTTCAAGTCGCACCTTCCGTGATGCGCAAATAAGCTCAAGTGCCTTTTTATCAATGCCCAATACTTTAAAATACGCAAGAATTTCATCGGTACTTGAATTGTAATGGATCTCTGGCGCACCATCTAACGATATTCCTTTGGTATCGATGAGTTCAGGACCTAATGCCACGATAAGTTCATGGTTGCGTAATCCTTCATCCCTCACACGGTCGCTGAGTGCAGCAAATTTTTCTTCATAAAACGCTACATCTTGATCGATAAAATCTTTATAGTATGGAGCCATTGCTTGTGTAGCACGACGTTCATAAATATATATCTCAATAAGCTGCATCACTATCTCAATGACCGCAAAAGTAATAACAAACCCTATGACCCCTAAGGTGAGAACACCTAATATCTGCTGAAAGACAATGCCAAGCCCCAAACTGGCAATAATCTGTCCTGCAGGGGCAAGTAATCCCATAAGGGGAACTGCTGCAAACTTAAATACAAATAATCCAATGACAGTAAAGAGTCCTAATCGGATGATATTCCGAATGAAACGTGATTTTTCAGGAGCAAGGAGTTGGGTAATTGTTTTCGTATAATTTCTGTTTTTAATTAATTCACTCGTTATCATTGGAGATTGTCTGAGAGTATCATGAAGCAATCCGCCGAGCTGAGCTTTTCGTTGTGTATCCTCAGTAGTAACAAAATCAACAACCTGATCCTTTATCGCTTTTGCTTGCTGAACGATATCACATAATACTGTGACATCCTCTTTTGTGGATACAGCTTTCTGTGCTGGTCCTTCCGTCTTCTTG
>JAHJGZ010000132.1 GCA_018823795.1 Candidatus Omnitrophota bacterium | reverse complement strand
CCGCCGATTCAGCCGCCAAAGCCGACGGTACAACCGCCGCCGATTCAGCCGCCAAAGCCGACGGTACAACCGCCGCCGATTCAGCTGCCAAAGCCGACGGTACAACCGCCGCCGATTCAGCCGCCGAAGCTGGCGCCACAGCCGCCACCGATTCAGCCGGCGAAGCCGACACCACCGCCGATTCAGCCGCCAAAGCCTCGGCCGCCGCAACCGCCGCCACAACCACCACCACGGCCACCTCAACCGATAAAGCAGCAAAAACAGGCAGACAAAAAGAAGCCTGTTGATAAGGCGGACAAACAGGGAGCAAAGAAAAAAAGTGGGGGAGGGATCGGTTCTATTATTGTAACACTTGTCATGATGGTCTTAGCAGGAGGCATTGTGTATATATGGCAGCAGGGTGTTGTCGATGAGTCGACGGTCATGTTTGAAATGAAAATAAAAAACTTAGAGACACAACTCCAAGAAGTTGATGATTTTGAGGATCAGGTCAAAAAGGTAACGCAAGAAAAAAGTGATTTACAAGTACACCTTGAAGACATCAAAAGTAGTTATGCGCAGTTAGAAGAGGAAAAAGGATTATTAGAGAGTGACTTGACGATGCTCAATGAAAAACTTGAAGTTGCCGAGGCGAAAAAGAATGAACTGGCATCGACGAATGCCAAACTTTTTAACAACCTCAATGCTGAGATGATAAAACTTCAAAAGACCGAAGTTGCAAAGACGGAAGCAGAGGGCCTCGTTGGCGACCTGCAAGCAAAGCTTGAAGAACTTTCAGGATTAAGTAGCGAATAATACGAATCCGAGGGACACATTTCATGTACGTATTGTAAATGAATGTGTTCCTTTTCTCTTTTCCTCATACACCTTTTCTACTGATAAAAAGACAAAGAAGACAGATGACATTGGTAAGAGAAAGAAATACTAACGTGTGTGGTATGCCCAGCAGTGGCATCACCATTGAACTAATGAGGAAGGCGCCAACGGAAGATCCAAGAAGGTCGGCTGCATACATGAGACCAAGGTTTTTTGAAATATTTTTGTTTTCTTTAAGATAGCACGTGTTTACAAAAGGGAATTGTGCGCCGCCGATAAATCCCGTGGTAAGGGTAATTACTAAAAGAAGAGTAACGGTTATACTTTGGGCAACAGAGTATGTATGTACATACGCTGCCGTGATAAATAAAAGAAAAGGCATGCTCACCATACATGCTTCCAGTATGATAATTCCTTTAAAGAGAGACGACTGTTTGACCGCGCTTTTTGCAATGCCGTGTCCGATAAGCGCACCGATTGCAAGCCCTCCCATATAGCAACCAATAATAATACCGATAAATGAATATACATATCCGAAAAATATCTGAAAGAGAAGAATGATAATGATCTCAAGAGATATTTCCGTTAATCCCACGGTGCCGACGGTCAGGAGTAAACTTCTTTTCAATCGTCCTTTGCCGCTTCTACTCCACATGATAAGAAGAAAAAACGCGATTACCGCACCATACAGCACAAGAGGCGGTATCGTCAGAAGTCGAGTTATGAACCGTTGTAGCGGAGGGTATGACACCGTACTCCAAAGAATCATGTCATACAGGTATGAAATAGGATTAAAATCTGAATTAAGGCGTTTTGTTTTTGTCTCATCAAGTCTTGAAGTCAGATACTGTATCTTATCGTGCGAAAGACGGGTAGGGAGAAAGTGTTCATTAATATATTCTAACGTAAGACCGCGTTTGTGTATTTTTTTTAAAAAAGTAGCGCTGTCAATTGGGAGCTCACCTTTTCTATTCGTCGCGAGAAAAACATTATTATTGCCCGGAATAATGCTAATGGTGCTAAAAGCACTTTGTAATGTTTTATGCAAAGAGGTGAGAAAACGGGCTTGCTCATCATTAATGAAACTTTCCGATGAGGTAACCAGGAATGAAAAAATACCACCCTCATGAAGTCGGGCACTGACCTCATGAAAAAATTCTTTTGTGTAAAAGCGGTTTATTTGGAGGGTGTAGGGCTCAGGAAGTAACGATATAATAACATCAAATGATTGACGAGTGTTTTTAATGAAATAACGAGCATCACCGTAGTGAATCGTTACCTTCTGATGGGTAAGAAATCTTTGTTTATGAGGAGATACATGTTGTTTTGCTTTTTCAACTAAAAGCGGATCCAGTTCAACATAGGTAATTTTCTCGACCGACGGATGTGCAAGAATTTCCTCGATGCAGCCGCTTATACCACCAGCCAGGAGCAATACGTGCCGTGGGGCAGGATGAGAAAGCAGTGCAAATGCTGTTGATTCTTCCCTTGAAAACACATCGTCGGTGCTAAAAAGGCGCAGTCCGTTTTCGAAAAATGATACACTTTGCCCACGTTGTTTCGTTGTGACAATAGTGCCGTAGATCGATTCAGTGCTGTCCAGCACGGTCAATGGTGCGTATGCCTTTTTGTAAAAAAAATTATTTATCCCTTCATGAGGAATAAAAACGATATTTATTACTGCAAGGATCAGCAAGAGAAACATCATGAGCGGGGAAGATGCTCGAAAAAGTTTTTTAGGTGAGTCTTTTTTTTGTGTAACGTAATTGGCAAAAATCGTTGTCTGCATCAAAAGTGCAAGGGCTAATAAAAGAAAGCTGTTTGCAATAAGGATCGTCTGAAATGAATTAAAGTATCTGATACCGAAAAAGTAGTAATACAGACAACCGATAAGAGCTCCGAGGGCTTCAATAGAATAGACACCATTGGTATTTCGAATAATATCTTTTTTATTGAGGAATAACCGGGGCAGGAGAGTAAACGTGAATCCTTGCAGCAACGAATAGGGTGCCACGATTAAAAACGATGTTATTACCATCAGCGGAAAAGAGACAATCTCGCCGGGAATAAGCCCTACTATGGAACGAAGAGAGCGGATAGTGATGAGCATTGCAATTGCAATAAAAGTTGCAGCGATGGTAACGAGGGAGTAGCTTTGTAAAAGATTCTTTAGTCGCACACTGAAACGTCCGAGGAAGCCGCTGCCGATTGCTGCCCAAAAAAGCCACGAGGTGAGGATAATTCCTAAGGAAAGTTCATTGCCGTAAAAGATTGAAGGAAGTTCACGCAGAATAATGAGTTGGCCGATTATTCCTGCCGCCCCCTGAATGATAATAAGAAGGATGAGAAAAATTTGTTCCATATAAAAGGTTATTGTATGTAAATTTAGGAAAGATTGCAACCTCCTCCGTCATTCAGGTTTTCTTGAAACTTTTTTAAAATCCGGTCAGTCTATGTAAGTGAAGCCACTCTTTACATCGCTTGATGAGCGATGTAAAGAGTGTGGCTGAACTTGACCCAGCACCCAGTAGAAAAAAATAGTACAACTAGGTCTGGGTTTAATTCGCCCTTATAACTTACATAGTCACTTTGACTCCGTACGTTATGGGCTCATTAGAGGAGGTGCAGTATGAGACATATAAAAAAAGTAGGTATAGTCGGTTGTTTAAGCCTGATGCTTCTCGTGTCGACCGTGGATGCTTCTGTCGTCCATTGTAGTATGGGACCTTTACGAACGCCACAGTGGAGAAAGGGGCATTATGTTCCCCATCTCATAAAGTCTCTACGGCGTCGGAATAATAAAAGAATTGTTATCGCTCACGGTATTACCCGTTATTATTATGAGGATATCTTCTACAGCCCAAACATTGTGTATGCCGTAGTGCCGCAATCGATCGAAGCCGCTGAGAAGACCATCATGGTTAATGTGCCAAATGCAAACGGAAGCTTTACCCGTATTGTTTTGAAGAAAACAAAAGAAGGATATCTCGGTCCACAAGGTGAATTCTATCTTGACTATCCGACGATACATCAACTAAAAGCTATGTATGCGAAATAAACGGTTGAATGTGACACGAAGGCAAACGAGCGAAGCCGGTAGAATCCCTGCCCGCCGCCTGCCGGAGGCAAAGCGGCAGAGCCGCTATTCCAGTGGGTTTAGCTTTTGAGTTTTGTTGACTACACATATTTACTCCTTGAAGAGCCTGCCGTAATCGGTGTAAAATAGCTATTATTCACATAAGTTGTTAGTCTAAGTGTATACTTTACCTGCCAGTCGGCAGGTAAATGGCAATGAAGCTAAGTTATAAGTCATCATTTTCACTTTGCATGTTAAAACGGGCAAAGTGTAAATTCGCACTGTAACTTACGTCGCGAGTACGCTCCGTAAGTTACGCGCTCATTTAAGGAGAGGAAAAATGAAAGCTATTTTTTTTATTGCAGCTTTTATATCTATAGCAATGGTATGTCCCCTTACCTATGCGCATCAACCGTTGAACATCGAGATACGGTATGATGCTCAGCGAAAGATTATGTTTGCGACTGTTGATCATCATGTTCGTGACGTGCGGGAACATTATATTGAGAAAGTTTGTATCGGTCTTAATGGTAAAGCGGTTAAGGAAATACCGTATCGCGGGCAAACGACGAATAGAATGCAGAAGGTTAAACATTACATGCGTGATACAATCGAAAGCGGAGATATTATTTTTGTAGAAGCATATTGTAATGTAAGTGGAAAGTTAAAGAAAGAAATTAGAATTCAGTGAATCCCAGATTTACGGAACCTACCTGCTCAAAAGTAGGTTCTATGCGTAAGGGGTTCATTAAGTGACCGGAGGTGTATTATGCCATTAGTAAAATTGTCTGTATCGACTACTGTTGCGGATGACAAACGTGAAGAAGTACTGAAGGGGACTTCAAAAATTATAACAGAATATACTGGTAAGCCGGAACGATACGTCATGGTTACTCTTGCAACCGAGGCGGTTATGCTGGCCGGCAGCAGCGGGGCAGGTGCATTTGCTGATATTCGTGGTATAGGCGGCCTTACGCCGGAAGTGAATAAGAAAATTTCTGATAAACTGTGTAACCTTCTCAATCAAACACTCAGAATTCCCACCGTACGAACCTATATTACCTTCACTGATGTCCCAGCGTCCAATTGGGGTTGGAACGGCAGCACCTTTGGGTAAATGACGGCATGAATTACGGAGTAGAACGACGTAATTCATTTGCCGGAATTTATCCTTGCCATAACCCAAGATGGCGGGGATAAATGAGTGTAACCTTGTCACGAACAAAGTCAAAAGGATACAAGTCTTGGTTTTGCCGGAATTTATACTTTTTAAAGGGGTTGCCTTTAAAAGGTATACAAGTTTTAGTTTTGCCGGAATTTATCCCTGCCGCTTTGTATCGCTTGTCTGCTAACAAGCAGACTAAGCGATACAGGCAGGGGTACAAGTCTTAGAGTCGTACGAATTTACACTTTGCCCGTTTTAACATGCAAAGTATAAATGATGATATGTAACTTAGCTTTATTTGTATATGGCCGAATTAATCCTCGCCACAACCCAAGAGGGCGGGGATAAAGAAACTCCTCAATATCATTGCTAACCCTCATTACTACTACTTATTGTAACTTGTTGTATCTGAATGGGTAATAGTTAATTAAAAACTTTTCTAAAGTCTTGTAATAACTCAGTTTTGTGTTATAATTCTATTAACGATACAATAACGTAAAACTACCGAAAGGTAGCGACACAAAGCTATAGGGTCTAAATGAGCACATGATTTAGCGAGCGAAGTGAAGCTAAATCATGTGTACGCCTGCCTGCCGGCAGGCAGGAATTTATCCCGTACAATGTGAAACATTGTATCGGGATAAAGATGTACGCTCAGCATGATTGCCAGCTGCAAACAGAAGGGTGTTTGTAGCTGGCAATTTAATTAATAGCAAAGGAAATCAATTTATGCACGACACACTTATTGGTTATGCATCCCGCATCAAGACAAAAATTATTTCGGTCTGCATTATTTTTACGTTTCTTTTTACCTCATTTATGCCTTCTGATCGCGCCTATTGTGCGGCATCGATGCCACTGTTAATACCCAATGCCATAGAGATTTCAAAACATTCTGGCGCTATACAAGAGATGTTTATATCGCAAAATACAGGGTTTCCGTTCATAATTCATATTCAAGATGCACATGCCAATTATGAAGCACAAAAGAATATTACCCATATTCTGACGACCCTTCATCAACAATACGGTATCGATACGATATATACCGAAGGTTTTCATGGTGATGTCAATGTATCGCTCCTGCGCGCATTTCCGTTTACCGACGTGAAAAAACGTCTTGTTGATCGGTATGTTACAGAGGGAAAAATATCAGGTGTCGAAGAATACGCAATTTGTTCAAAGGATCCGGTCTCCTTAATCGGCGTTGATCATGAAGAACGCTATGTCGAAAACGTAAAGACCTATGTCGACGTAGCGCGTATCAGCGATGAGGCCACCTCATTTTTCAATCAACTCGACGAGGTACTTTCTACTACTGCAGAGAAAATTTTTTCACCCCAGCTTCTTACTTTTGTGCAAATGAAAAAAGATTTTTTAGCCCACGGGAGTGACCCGATCGAGTATACCCGCTATTTACTCGAGGCAACACGTACGTTGACTATTCCGATAACGTCGTTTAAACACTTCAGCAAGCTCGCAGACATTGAACGTTTTCAGAAAAAAATTAAAACAAAAGAAATACAGCAGGAAACAGAGAGCATTATTAACGACACCCTTATTGGTCTCTTGTCAGATGCCGATACCGAGCGCTTAGCCTTTGCCGAACTCGATTTTCAAGGCGGTCGGATGGAAGCGTATGACTATTATCTGTTCCTGAGGGAATTGAGTCTTAAATATGTAGTCGATTTCCGCACTTTTGTTAATATTAACTTATACCTTAATTATCTCTCACTCCTGAACGATATCGACGGCCTTAAATTGATGAAGGATCGTGAAACGATCGAGAAGAAAATTTTAAAGAAACTATGTACAACAAACGATGAGAAACGTCTGTGTCAGTTAATGGGACATGCGAAAGTACTGAAATCACTTTTTGCCCTGAAAGCAATCCCCGAAGACCTCCACTATTTTAGAGAGCATGAGAAAGAATTTACTAATAAAACATTTCAAACATTCCTCAATGCCCACAGTCTACCGCTGAATTCTTTTTCTATTGAAAAACATATGCCGATCGTTAAAAAGTTCTATCGGCTTGCAGAAGCGCGTGAGGGTTCTTTTGTTAAAAACACGCTCAAAGATATGAAAAAGAGTAAACGGGAAGTATCGGTTCTCATCACCGGCGGTTATCACACTGCAGGACTCACGAACCGCCTTAAAAGGAAAGATATTTCGTACCTTGTCATTTCCCCACAACTGAGCGAACTGCCGAAGGAAAATCTCTATGACAAGATTATGAGAAGTTATGATAAATACTTTGGCGTGCACGAGGGGACGCGTGGCGGCACGGTTAAACCGATGCTGGTCATAGAACAGTTATCGACAGGAGAGAATCGACCAGAATTCGAACAGTTTATAACACAGGTCATGACTGATTTTAGTCAACAATTTATAAAAGTTGCCAAAGACATTATGGCAGGTAAGATGACATTGCATGATCTGAAAGAAATGCTTGCCGTTACTCAGTATGAATTTATTAAAAAACTTGAAGAGTCTAACGTTGTCGATACGCGTGTAACAACTGGTATGGGCGGAAAGATAAGCCAGGCGGTCCTCTTTGATTTATTTGCTAAAGTCTATAATGGATTTGTGCGCGGATATACTATTACGACCAATCCGACAACCGGCGACACATTGCGGGCAATATCAAATCTAAGAGTCATCAATACCGTTGAAAAGGCCGATGACGTGCGAAAAATCGATTTTTCTGATTATGGCATCATATCTGAAGAGACGATTCAACAGATGTTGACAAAAGAAGAAATTGCTAAATCTTTAATGGAAAGGAATACGGCCGGAAAAAGTAATTATCCGCCCGATATTATTCGTGAAGATCCAAAACTTTTTAAACAGGTACGCGCATTGCACATTCCCATTTATTCGAAGCAGGACCGTACGGTATATGTATGGGATGCATTTGATGTACAAGAAGCACTTACCGGACTGTATGCAGCGGGAGTCAATGATGAAGCCATGGAATCGATTATTACGATTGGTGAAGATGGCCGTCCGCGTATGCGTACCACTGAAGGCGGGTATGTTTTTGATATCAACTTCCGCAAAGACCGGCAGCAGCAATGGGTGAATGCGATTGTCAATCCTGATTTTGATGCTTTTAACGTATCTTCTCAAGCTCGTGCGATTAAAATTACCGGAACAACTCACTACGTTCCGTCCTTAGCGGTTGAAAATGTCATCCTGCCCGATATTTCAGTGAATAATGGGTTAATTGAAGTGTTGAATGAGAACCGGATTGCTATCCATTACGTTTTTGATGCAGAGAAAGGGAAGTTTATTCCTGCATTCCGCGGTGGACGAACCGAAGCCTATGACTATGAAGATCTGGAATTTGGCTCTGTCTCAATGCCAGTCCGAATGACTGCCGAGGACGTTGAAAAATTTTCCCCCTCTGTTGTTGCATTGCTTGATGCTGAAACGTACATTGGTTGGTTTTATGGCAATGTTCCTGAAGGACTAAAACAGATTCCTAATAAAGAGTATCATGCATGCCCCGGCCTCAGTATGTTTACCATGGCACATGCAAACGTCGAAAAGATTAAAAAGGCTGTGCCCGGCACCTTTGGCCTTACGAATTTGGATGGGCCGGATTTAATCGGACACGTGGCCATAAAGAAGTTAAAAGAAACAACAAAGATGTTTGTTGAGAAAACGGACGGTACGTTTGATATTAAAGAAGGTAATGGATGGGATTCAGTACTTGAAGCACTATCGATTGCTGATCAAAGTATTGCCATGCTCTTACAGGCGGTTGAAGAGAAGCATGGCGTGGCAATTATTGTCGGTGACCATGGTTCGGTGGACGATATGACACAGCCCGGTCATAGTTTTAATGATGTTCCGGTTTTTATTATTGACTATCAAAATAGAAACTTGCGATTAGTGCGAGCACGGGGGGAACATAACACACAAGCTGACGTTGCGGTTACGATCCTTCATGTATTAGGTATCGAAAAGCCAAAAGAGATGACCGGACAGAGTCTTCTTCCTGCCGATTATAAAGGCAGCCGTGACCGGATAGTCTGGCAGGTTATTTTAGACGGCTTTGGCCACACCGATTTTGATGATGCGAATAATGCTTTTGGCGTTGCCATGAAAAAAGGAATGATCCCTACCATTCAGAAGTTATATCGGGAAGCGAATGAGAAGGAGAATGAGATCATCCTCAAAGCATCAGGCCAGCACGCCGGACTGCGCGGTGGTTTGATTGAAGACTTACGAGCAAAGAGTGAACTCGGAGGGCGACAGTATAAGATTGAATCACGGTTTGAAATGGTGCGGCTCGTCGAAGGAAAAGAGCAGCACTATCCAAAAATAAAAATTTCCCTGTATGATTATGCCAATATCCCCGAAGCGAATAAAACGTATGATTACGCCGACGGTCTTGTGGAGCTTAGGCGTTCACCATTCTTGCACGATAAAAAGTTTATCGTTAATTTCATGCCGGTGCATTATATGACCGAAAATGTTGAAGAGGGCACGATTGAAGTCATCTGTCTTGACTCGTCACAGATGGGATCGACAGAATATAATACCTGGACCTTAGGTGCCGGCCGTATTGTGCAGCAATCGATCATTGCGATTGACGAGCTGTGGCTGAGTGGAAAAATGCAAAAGAACAGGGCAATAGAAAATTACATCCTGCAGGCGAAAGAGCAGGGGTTTGCCCATCTTGTCGGTATTTTCCAGGAAGCCGGTGTTCATGCTTCAGCACGCCATATGTATTACCTTATTCAACATTTGAAAGCAAACGGCATTGAGCGCTTTGTTTTTGACCTGGCGAGCGACGGCAGGGACGAAGACGGCCAGTACTGTTATCAGCGTATGTTTCAGTTTCGCGGTGCCATGGATTATTTCGGTATTACCGATTACGCAGTCAATCTCCGTGGCCGTGAGATCTGTTTTGACCGGGCGAAGAACTGGGACGTCACCGAAGCGTGGATTAATGAACTGGTCTGGGGAAGCCGGATTAATAGAGAAGAATCTTTCTCTGTAGAACCGACCTCGGAGGAAGACCCTCCTGTACTTGCCGATGTGATTGTTGAGCATATGCATAATCATCCGATAATATCAAAACCACTCCTTACTGAATTGTATGAAACAGTCAAAAAAAATCAGGATTTTAAAAAATATATCACCATTCAAAAGGAAGAGCAAGGTTATATCGATCAACATAGTTATAATTTGCTCATAAAAAAATTATTCGAAGATGGAACAATACAGTTTTCTCAAAAGGTGGAGGAGGTTGTTGACACAATAAAAGCAAATCAGGACATGATGAACTTCCTTCATACAGCGTGGCTTGCGAATGTTGAGTTCTTTAGAATATACGTTGAAAAAAATTCTGATACGACTGTTAATGTGCGCCTCTATCATGATGACGCCGAAGAAGATGCAGAGGACCCATCCCCCAAAAACGAGCAAGAAATTGTGATGGCAATGAGGCTTTCTTTGACTGAACGTAATGAGATTATTGTAGATGGCATTCGGCGGTATAATCTCGGAAGCAAGCGATGGCTTACCACAGAAGATATCGGCATTGGGAAGCAGGTGTATCGCCTTCTTGCCGACACGTTACCTACTGGCGGAGCAATTGTCTTTCCGGTATTAGATGATACTGTTACACTCCGGCAGCTTATCGAATTCATGCGTGAGGAATGGAGCGACCATGAAGATAATGCGCAGTTACGGTGGCGGATAGAGAATTGCCTGAAGGGGCACCGCATATTTTCTGATAATGAGCTGAGGAGTACTCGTCTGGGCACACTATTGGTCGATGCTGGCTGTACCTACCTTGAACTTCTCCTTGAAGGAGAAGAAGGGAAGGAACGGCTCGTATTCCGGGGGAGGAAACAAAAAGATTTGCGTATGAAAGCTCCGTCTGTTTCTGATAGAGAAGGGAAAGATATTAAATCACCGGTGGAGCAAACAGGAATGCTGCGTCCGGTTACCCCTTCCGATACTGAGGCGATGAACAAAGCGTTTCAAATTATGCATGCCGTAGTGCAGGTTGCTCAGCATGATCCCGCGTTAGACGAGAATATTTCGATTACTATCGAAGGTCTCGTATCAACCGTTACTATTAAAGATACGAAGAGTGTTATTGTGTGTAGGCCGTTTGGTAGTCCTGGCAGAGCGGTGACGATAAACGGCACAACCGTCCTTTTTTGTCCTGATAGAGACAATCAAAAGAATATTCCGATCGCTGAGAACATCTTTTTAAATGACGACACAGAGGTCGTGACGCTACGTCTTGCACCTGATACGGTGCTTATTTTTTCACGAAAGTTTAAACCCTATCTTCATCTGAGGCCAGTGATATATCAGGAAGATGTTTCTTTTACCCATTATGATATTTCAGCAGTTCCTGGTGAGAGGGAGGATTTAGAAAAATGGGCTGTCCTGCTGTATTCATGTGTTCCTGATATTCCCGAAGACGATATAAAAATGCTGCGAAAAGCTCATGTCTTGCACGTGGATGCAGGATTTGATCAGGCACAATCACATCTTTTAAAGTTTATTATGGAAGCACCCACTGTTTTTATAGACCAACTTGTGAACCGTATGAATACCGTGACGCTGATGGATAAACGAGTAATCAGTGCATACCTGTACAAAAAAACGATTCCGGGACAGCCAACGGATAATGAGGTAATACCGATAATAGCAAACGGCACGGCATCTGATTTTTCCTTAGCCGATAACAACGTGCGAGAACTCCGTATCGAATTTGAAAAGGATGACGGTGTCCGTATATTCGAACATAATTCCTATATTCGCATTATCATGGACGGACCGGCAGCACCGTCATGGCAAATTATTGTTGCCACGTATACCAATAAAGAATATGAAAAAGTGATGGAGGTGTTGACTGAATTGGCAGGCATAGAAACGATAGAATCATCTGATACGGCGGCCATGGCCGGTGGCGCAGCAACGGTAACCGAAGACCCCAAAAGTATTATCGAGAGTGAAGTACGTTCGACCCTTACAAATATAATTGCGGCAAGCGGTATAGCCATTCCTCGAACAAGTGTTGAGCAGTCGGTAGTAGTGCTGGTTGACGCAATTGTGAAAGAGGGATATCCGGTATCTGCTGGCGGTGTTCCTGATGGAGCGTACATTCAACATTATGTACGCGAAAGAATCAGCATAACGACCGACCCTGATAAAGTAATGGCAGGAATGAGCAGTGAGCAGAACGATTTCATTAACGGATTATTTTACGTTGCAGAACTGTTTACAGCCGCTGCTGTTGCGGTAAAGAATGTACACATAGCGGATACAGTCCGTGCGGCACAGGAAAAAATCCTGCAGCTAACGAGTGAACAGATTCGTGATGTAAACAACACTCTTAAAGTGTTAACGCCTGATCGAAGAAATGAAGTTTTAGGGGAAATAAAAGAGGTCTTACGGAAACGAAGTCGTGAGGTTCCCTATGCGGGGGTCATCAACGTTATTCAAAAGCTGATTATCTATCCGCTGCAAAGATCACTCATGGCGGATGCAGATCAGTTTACGGAAGAGGCACCGTCGCTCTCTGAATATGTAATCCAGCCGGTCGTGCTTACGTTCCTGTGCGAAAAATGCGTAAGGGAAAGCAATCCTGTTCCGTATGAACGTCTTGAATATGTCGCGAGGATTATTGCCGGTAGTATCAGTGAAGATGAATGCCGTGCGTTTCAAAGCACAGAAGACCGCGGCTTGTTTCTTGCGCAGCAGACCCATTCTATTATTACTACCAATCCTGATATTGCGGCGTTACTTGCGCAGCCCGACACATCAGAGGACGAACACAGAGACGATTTACCGGGCCCGCTTCAGGAATTTATTGAAAAGCATATCGTTCCCCTTCAGCCGATCCCTGGTTTTACGTCTACAATTTCCCCAGAGGCTGTTGATGAACATTTTCGGTCACATGGACTTGATCCTGAAAAGTATAGTGCCATTGTGGCGCGAGAAACGGAAATAGATGATCCACAGGTCTATTTATATGCCTTACCCATTACCATCATGGCGCAAGTGAGTACGCACCTCCTTGCGAATTGTATTGCACAAATAGTGCTCAAAGAAATAAAACATTTGCGCTCTTTTGGTGATACCGCACCACTCCCCAAAATTATGGTAGAAATCGGCACGGCGAACGATACGATAGAAGTGAGTAAGGTACTGATGGATGCCATTAGAAAGAAAATAAATTTTATACCGACCATTTCCGGTACCGATCCCCGACAATCAGAAGAAGCGATCATGGCATACTATGTAAAATACCAGATTGATCCTAACCATTTTTTAATCCTTTTATCACGTTACAGAGATGAAAAAAATCCGTACGGGTATGTCTGTGTACTACCGCGGGAGATTGTCGATAACATGTCGTCCATTCATCTTATAAGTGCTATTGATATAATTGTCCGCGAGCATTTGATCCGTGATAAGGATAAAACCGATTTGCCGTTTGATAGCGACTTCATGGCACGGTGGCAGTGTCAGCATACGTTATACAATCAAACGACTGGTGTTTTTACCTTGAAAAGCTCACAGCGTATTCCGGATAAAAAAGGCCTGATCGAGCCGGAATTTCTTTACCAAGATGGCAGCACACCGATAGTCAAGGATATTCAACTGCGGACGAAAGCTTTAGAGGACATTGCACTTGATACGGAGCGTCGGGCTATGATTGATCAGATCAAAGTAGATTTGGATCTATACGATAACATCATTATTCGTGCTATAACGGCTGATCATGAAGCCAGGGAAAATAGGATTTACGGTGTTTCGCATCATATACCAAAAAAGAAGGGAATGGACTTATACGTTATCGCACTGCGGGAAGAAATTTTCCAGCAGGGGACGAGAGAGCAGATTACCGCGGCACTCCGTCATGAAGTGGGCCATGCAGGCGGAGAGGCACACGATGCCATTCGGGAAGATGAGAAATTTGATGCAGAACTGCGTGCATTAATACGGCAGCTTTCAGATGAAGATAAACTCTTTACCTTTGTTGGTACCCTTGTCAATTCGCTCTATTATTTAATCACAGATGAATACCTCGATATCCACAGCCGGACAACAAGCTCTGAAGTTCTCCGGAATAGATATGACCATAATTTTTCTTCTGATGCACTTACCGATGATCCTCACTTTATGTTTTGTGAAGAATGGGTCAATGATATTCTCACCAACAATCTTTTACCATTGCCGCCGTTGAGTAAAAAACTTTTTGTGGCTGAGGTGGAACGATTTTTGCAAAATCGTGAACGTTCGTCGATGCATCGTACGGAAGGGACTATTGCACAAATAGCACACGCTATCAGAACAGCGGATTTTATTAATCATGGTGTATTGAGCATTGTCAATGCAACGTCGTCATTACTTACACAGTTAAAGAACCACGTGCGTGAAGAGGAAAACATTAAGAGACTTTTAATGGGCCGCATTGTTGAATCCGTACAAAAAACACTGCCGAAGCGTTCGAAGCAGCAAACCTTATCGACTGTGCGGGATACAACCATGGCCCGGTTTGTGACGATTGTGGTCGATGCCCTCTTTCGTTATGCGGAGTATCATACCGCAACTCATACGGCACTCGGATGGGCAAATAAAAAACAAAGCGCGAGTGATGACAAAATACTTGCACGATATTCATATTCTAATAATCGACTTGTTCATATGTGCGATTATAACCTCTTGCCGTTATCGCTCCACGGGAAACAGGTGGTTTTAAAGAAAATCAAAGAACAATTAGCATACGTTGAAAGGAAAGGGACATCAGCGAACATCAAGCGGTTGCGAAAGACGATGCGGAAATATTTCATTGAACCATTAGAGCACGAGATTACAAAGGAGAAAGAATTTCAAACACGAGTAGCGGAAAGGAAACAGAAGAATAAGGAAAAAGATACCACAGTAACAGTCCTCGACAAAGATCCGAAAGGTGCTATCCGCAGTAAAAAGAAAAAAGACGGGCAGGGAGATGAGGCATACCAGCAATACCAGGCTCAAATAAAACAAAAACAATTTGGCGATACGGTTATTACCAAAGAAGCCGCAGCAGAAAAATTTGTAGAAATGTTTGGTACGATTGGTAAGGATTTGGCTCAGTATCTGTACAATGATATAATCCAACGGTTCGGGCTTATTCGACTGAGTCCGACGATCAGGTTTATTGATACGGCACCGGTCATGACTGACGAAGATTACTTTATCGGGGAAGGTTCTGCACAGTGGCCGGCGACCGACCGGCAAGATATAGTGTGGCTTGATGAATTAGTGTATGCGAAAGACGTTCTCTTGTTTTTACAGGAGATTTCTTTTGATCGTTCGTTAAAGCTTATGCATGAATATCTCTTCCATGAACTGCTGTGCGCGATTCATGGCCATAGCAAAGAGGGTCTTCAACAAAGTATCGCATTGCAACGGACAGAATTCCCACAAAATTACATGTGGGATGATCGAATCGCACGCTATTTTAAAAAGCGGTTTGGTTTAGATGCAACACCGGACGATGTAGCGGAAAAAGGATGGTTCAGGTACGCAATTCGGGCATTTATTAATCAGAAGATTGCGAAGCAGATGAGCGAATCGTATCCGATACGTTTACGCGAAGTGTTGCTTGCCGGCCTCATCAAAGATTCCGGTGATCCTGAGATGTGGAACGATACCAGAGCACTTGCTCAGGTACTCATTAAAAAAGCACTTGAAGCACAGACGATCGATAAGGAAAATGCTGCATCTATTCAGCAGATGCTGATCGATATTCTCTCCAAAGGCGCAGTATTTCATAAAAAGAGTGATGAAAATGCTGCTCGCGCTGAAAGGGAATCATCAAATACTGCTGCTCTTATGCATGCAGAGTATGTTGATATGATGGTAAAAATGGATAGGGAAAAAGTGCGTGAGTTTGTCGAACGAAATATGTTTGATTGTTATAAAAAGATCTTTATTTTTTTCCCCGCTGACGTCCCTCCTGAGACACGGGCGTTCTATTGTAAGGAACTAAGAAGGATGCTTGGGCGTGAGGAGGAGGATATCGTACAAACGGTAATATCGTCGGATAAGTTGTATCATGTTAATGAGGGGAACTATCAATTTTTTGAAGACACTCTTTTGAACTTTAAGAAGATCAATGTTTTTATTCCAAACCAGCGAAAAATAATAGATATCTTTTCAGCATCTATTAGACAGACATTAAGGAACATCACCGATATCACATTGCATAATAAAGTTCGTGTTATATATGGTGATGTTTCCTCATCACTACCGCTGGGCTATGTCTTCACGAAGATTGAGAACTTATACGCACCAAATAGTACTGTCGAGAATATTAAGTTGTCAGACGAAGCAAAACTCAAACTCGGTCTGTTCTTTTTAGATGCACAGAAGGTTCAAGAGTTAGAACAGCAGAGGTTTTTTAATACTGACGATATTCAAGACGCCATGACCGACAAACTCAAACAAGCAATGCTGCAAGACATTATTAAGGTCTTTGCATAATGCCCTTTATTTTCCCTATTCTTTCTGCTATTATATTTGTATACAATGTATACCCATAAGGTGGAAAAACTCCTCTTTATTATTATCATTATCATCAGTGGACTCAACCCCTCCACGGCATTTGCCGATATCCTCTACTTTAAAGATAAAGAAGTGCTTGAGAACGTTGTCGTTAAACGTGAAACAACAGACACGATTGTTGTTAATATCGGGGTGGGCAGCTTTACCTTTTCAAAGAATGAAATCGAAAAAATAGAGCGTACCACGACGGAAGAGAATGAAAAAATTTTGCAGGCTCGCAGCGCGAAGAGCGACAATACTCCAGAGGAGGTATTAGAGAGCAGTGGAGAGAGTGAATCAACGACAAATGAGTCGACGCTATACCTGCGTATCAATCCGATGATTGAACTTGATTTCAAATCAAAAGAGGAGATATATGAGCTTCGCCGCCAATATGTTGCACAATATCCTGGATTAGTTGTTGATACGTATGAGCCGTCAGCTGAGGTTTTTGGAGACATTGAAAGTGGAAAACCATGGTGGGGGATTTTAGGTCTTTGTTATTATGGTCCGGGTCAGAAGAGTATCGAAGGATTATCAGAGGAGTCACGTTTCATCGCAAATCCTTATATTTTAGTCGGCCTTGATGAAGGACATGCCTATGTTATAAAAGATAAAAATCTTCGGCCGAAAGCGGTGTATCCTAAACCGACTACATTAGTATGGAAAAAAGAGGAAAAATGGGCAAAGGTGACGTATGCCGTAAGGCGATTTTGGAAAGAAGCCCAACCGTACGAGTATCTCAGTCTCAATGACCGGACGTTTGACTTGTATGCCTATAATGCACGCGACCTTGGTTTTCAGTATCTTCATGTCGATAACAAACAGTCACGAAATGCGATATCATTGAGTACATCAGGCGGAGCGTTGTTGATTCCTTTTATGTTACATGTCGGTGGCAGTTGCGGCTATGAGGGGGGAGGTAACAATATGAGTCCGGATACTCCGGATTTTAAGATTCAAATTAGCAAACTTCCCGCACGATTGTATATAAAACTTTGGAAAGTTCAACCAGCCTCGAACGACGAGCCGGAGGACATGACGTTTATTATTGACATGATCTGAGTGAAATATAGAGGTAAGGGGTAGGGCGTACGCTTTTCTTTCACTTATCTCTTACCCCTTAGCCCTTATTCCTTTTTTATTTTGACGCTTCACAGTATATCGACTATAATCAACCATGAATTTTTCCTATACTGCCTCAGTCATTATTTGTACATTTAACCGCAGGAAAATCCTCGAAGAGGTTTTGAACCACTTAGATTGCCAAGTGGTAGCACCGGATGTTTCCTTTGAAGTCATTATCGTTGATGACGGGTCGACCGATACAACCCAGGAATTTGTACAACGCATCATTGAGGAACGGGCATATCGGTTTGACATTTCCTATGATAATACCGGTCTTACGGATACATACGGTACCTCTGTTGCACGTAATAAGGGGATAAAGAAAGCACGGGGTGAATATTTACTCTTTTTAGATGATGATACCATTCCGCATACGCAATGGATGGATGCACACCTTACCCTATTGCAAAAAGGGGAAAAAGTTCTTACCGGGTGTATTACGTATAATCGGGCACAATTAAATACAAAGCTTCCCATAACGGTTGATGATGACGCTATGAGACGCTTGCAAAGATTAAGCGAAGAAAACAATCTGACTGAACTCATGGGTGGTAACGTAGCATTATCTCGTGAGTGCATTGAGCGTGCCGGTCTTTTTGATGAACGATTTGCACTCGGAAAAACATTTGGCTATGAAGATATTGAATATGGCCATCGCTTGCTTATCGCCGGTTTTCGTATCCGATTTAATCCAAATGCCCTTATTTATTCAGAAGCAAAACCACTGGCCCTCACTAAGGAACGGGAGGCAGTCAGGGCGGAAGCAAAGAAGCTCTGGTGGCATATTCTTACCCATCCGCAGGAAGGGCTGCCTGTTACACCGTTGCTTTATCAATATGCCGCACGGAAGAAAGAAGAACTCGCAGTACGTACAGTGCAGGGGAGACGCTCGTGAACGATCAGAAATGTATAATTTTTTCCATAGGGGGGCTAACCCCATTAGAGATAGGAAACGCAGCGTGTGAATAGTAGGCGTTTCCGTATCTCGATGAAATACGAATATGGGTACAAGGTATCTTTTTTTTTAAAAAGACGTGTAATATAAAATAGTACATAATCTCTAACGGGGCTAAAGAAATAGTTCCTTTATGCCGTAATGTATATCGAATAATCTAACACGAGGAGAGACTGACGATGAAAGAGAATTGCTGGGAGTTTAAAAAATGCGGACGAGGAAAAGGCGGGAACAAGATAGATGAATTAGGTGCGTGTCCGGTTACCAAGTTCGTTGCCTGTAATGGAATAAATGGCGGCGAGAATGCAGGAAGAATGTGCTGGCTTGTTGCCGGTACGTTTGGTGGCGGGCAACGGCAGGGTACTTTTGCACAAAAGAAACAGACCTGTATGACCTGTGATTTTTTCGTCAAAGTAAAAAAAGAAGAAGGAACCGATTTTAAAATGACGTAAAAGACCCGTACGCATATATCGTTGTGAAACCATGGCTATTACCAATACCTATTATATCCAATTAGTGAAAGCGCTTTCCCCAATCATTTCAGTCGGTGTCGGTACTACCGTGTATGCTGTGTGTAAAGAAAACGGGTTGAATGTCGAAAATATATCAAAAGAAGATTTACCGATGATTAAAAGCGGTATTGTAGAACACTATAAAAACTTTTTAGCTAATAAAATGGAGATGATTAAAACAAAACTCAATACTGTCGTATAGCAGTTCATGCCGAAAGATTCATACTTGAGCAAAGGATCAGAGAATGGAAGAAAATTCATATTATGTTCGGCTGGTGAAAGCGATATCCCCTATTTGTGCAACAGATGTATGTACCACGATTTCTCGAGTCTGCCGCAGGAATAAGATACATGTCGAAAATATTTCGCAAGAAAACTTATCCGTTATTAAACAGGGACTGCTCGTACATTATAAAATTTTTGTGGCTGATAAGGTCGATGCCATAAAAGAGACGTTGGATATGATAGAATAAATGAGGCCATGGCTTACGGAGTAGAGCGAACGTAAGTCATATGGCCGAATTAATCCCTGCCGCATTGCTTCGGTTTGAGAAGCAGGCAGGGGTAAATGAACGATCAAAGTCATATGGCCGAATTAATCCCTGCCGCATTGCTTCGGTTTGAGAAGCAGGCAGGGGTAAATGAACGATCAAAGTTATATGGCCGCCTACACTGCCGGCAGTGATGAGAATTTTTTTCGAATGGTACATACCTGTTTATATCATTCAGAGCATGTTTTTTCCTGCCATCGGTTGAACAATCTACTCATACAGAAATATCAAAAAAACGGCATCTAATAATGCTCTTTATAGGTTACTTGACAACAACGTTTTGAGGTGGTAGTCTTTATCTGTTGAATAACGGTGAGGAGAAAAAATGGAACATCATGATAATAAACCGGTTTATACGATTGGTATCGTTGCTCATCTTTTAGAGGTGTGTTTAGCTACGCTGAGAATTTGGGAGCATAAAGGCTTAATTAAACCGGCTCGCCTTGGGAAGAATAGATATTACTCCCGCTGTGACTTGGGGAAGTTGAAGTTTATTAAAGAAATGGTTCAGCAGAAAAGGATTAATCTGGCAGGGGTCAGAGAGCTCATGTTAAAGAAACCGTGTTGGGAGATCAAAAAGTGCAAACCGCGCGAAAGAAATAAATGTGCGGTGTATCGTAATCAAAACCAAGAAGTAGCTTGGTAAATTTTTTTTGCCCACGACCTACAAATACATTTGTTATGTTGTATTGTAATGATACGTACAGGATAGCATTTGGAAGCCACGAGAGAAAAAACATATCAGAAGGCTGGGGGCATTATGAAAATGAAAGGGGATGAATAGTATGATGAAAGAAAATTGTTGGGAATTTAAAAGATGTGGAAGGGGTATCGGCGGGCAGAAGGTGAAAAAACTCGGTGTCTGTCCTGCAGCCTCAAACAAAACAAGCGATGGAATAAATGGCGGCACGAATGCGGGGAGAATCTGCTGGCTTATTGCAGGAACGTTCTGTAAAGAGAAAAAAAAAGGTACGTTTGCACAAGATAAACGCAGTTGCATGACCTGTGATTTTTTTCTTAAAGTTAAAGATGAAGAAGGAAACAGTTTTAAAATGGCGCTGTAAGGGTACCGTTTTTCATCAAAACATATGGCCGGAGTTTCATATGGATAGAGAGCGGATATTACCAGCAATTAATACGGGCAATAGCGCCCCTTGTTCCAACAGATGTGTGCACTACTGTTTATCAAGTGTGCGCGGCACGAGGAGTAAATTCCCAGCTCATTGATCAGGCTAAATTGCCTGCGATCATAGAGAGTCTTATCGTACATTATAATCGTGTTGCGCCTGATAAGGCAGATGCCATTAAAAGAAACCTGGAAATGATTATCTAACCATCCTCGCCATCAACAATTAGTGCAGTGCTTATATCTCACAGTTACCGTCGTATAGCCCCATTATGCTTCTTTAAAAAATCTTCCATTTTTGCTACAATCTTTACACCCTCGAAAGAAAAAAATCGTAAAGTTTACATCGAAAAACTACGTTATATTCTGTTATCGATTCAATCGATATGTCGAATATTGATAACATTCTTTTTTTTATTGCTCCGGGAGATTCTGAAGTACGTTGGGCAGTGTTCATTGATGACAGTGTAATTAGTAATGCTCGCGTCATGTATCCCTATAAGGCTTCGCCTTAAGGGATTAATTCGCGCAAATAATTTATGTCGTGCTACGCCTGCCTGTCGGTAGGCAGGCACTCCATAAATTATGCGCTCATTAAAATGAGGTTACCATGGAAGGAAATAAAACACTTGAGCCTATCTTAAAAAAGCATCCTTTTTTTAAAGATTTAAAACAGGAATACTTTGATTTTATCGTGGGGTGTGCTTCGAATGTGCGCTTTAGGCCGGATGAAGTTATTTTTAAAGAAGGTGAACCTGCGGAAAAATTTTATCTTATCCGTGAAGGATTAGTGGCGATTGAAGTTCTGACCGGTCAGTATGACGCAATTAGTATCCAGACCATTAAGGAAGGTGAGATTCTCGGCTGGTCGTGGCTTATTCCACCACACCGTGCGCGGTTTAATTGCCGTGCGGTCAAAGACACGCGTGCCATTGCGTTGGATGGTACCTGCTTGCGGAATAAATGCATGGAGAATCATGAACTGGGATTTGAACTCATGATGCGACTCACAAAAATTTTTGCGCAACGACTTGAACAAACCCGCCTACAGCTGTTATGCTTGACGAAATGTTAAGACAAAAAGGGCATTTAAAATTAATAATTGAAATAGGCATGTCCCGTTTTCCCTGAATAAATGCCTTCCCCTTGCCTCTTATTATTATTTAAGTTGAACAATTACTTGATGGTGCTATAATAATAATCATCATACTGCAAACATTTATTATTGCAATAATAGTCACAAGTTGTAATAATAAAGATTAACTCAACTATTGTAGATAATATGTAAAGTATTAATGCAGATGATATACAAAAGATACACGTTGTAACAAAAATTTTCTAAGAAAGAGTGGCACGGAGGGAAAGAGCGGAACGTATGCCTTTACAATGCGGTCGTGGGTATTAGGTATCCTACAGCACCTCTGATGTAGGGCACCAACCAGATTGCCGTTCGCGCTAATTGAAAAAAAGTATTGTAATAGTTGTACTGAAGGAGTTTTAGGAGAACGGATTCTTTACCACACACGTTTTAATCTATCTCCTCATACTGCATAGGGCATACCAATGTTACCAGAGTCATATTTAAAAAAGCGCCTGATATTTTTGAAGCGCTGTACGCTTCTTTAACGTCTTAATAAAGAGTGATGAAAAAGTAATAACGTATAACAAAGGAGGTGTGCGAATGACAAGAATAAAGATAGGTTTGTTTTGTCTCGTGTGTATGTGCATTGCCGCTATTAGTTATGCCGAAGTCGGTGTAACCGATGCGGAGATTCTTATTGGGCAGTCGTGTGCGTTGGAAGGGCCTGCTGCTGGATTAGGATTGGAACTTAAAGCAGGAGCAGAGGCATACATTAACCAGGTGAACCGTGAAGGCGGCGTTAATGGACGGAAGATTAAACTCATATCATACAATGACGGATATGAGCCGGACACATGTATCGACAATACCCGAAAGTTGATCGATGACGATAAGGTATTTCTGCTCTTTGGCTACGTGGGGACACCAACGGCATCAGCTGCGATTCCTATCATTGATGAGGTGGGCATTCCGTTCGTTGGTCCCTTTACCGGTGCTGGATTTTTGCGCGATCCACAACGAAAAGTTTTCAATATTCGAGGAACCTACGATCAGGAAACGGGTAAATTAGTGAAAAGTTTTCATCGAGATATGGGATTTACCAAGATCGCCTGTTTGTATCAAAATGATGCGTATGGAAAAGCCGGTCTTTCTGGTGTGGAAAAAGGACTTGAGGCGGAAGGATTAACATTGGCAGGGTCTGCCACCTATGAAAGAAATACAGTTGCCGTAAAAGGGGCTGTTGCGACAATGAAAAAGATAGATCCTGACGCAATCATTATGGTTGGTGCGTATAAACCATGTGCCGCTTTTATTAAGCTCGCAAAACAAATAGGTATTAATGCAAAATTTGCTAACATTTCATTTGTGGGAACTGCTAATTTAATTGAAGAAATGGGGGCGGCGGGAGAAGGAACCTATATCTCACAGGTTATGCCTTCGCCGGCGGACACCAGTATTCCGGTTGTGCGGGAATGCACCGATCTTCTTGGTCGTCAACCGATGTATGGTGAGCTCGAAGGATTTGTTGATGCAAAAGTGCTCGTCAAGGGATTAGACAATGCAGGTGCAAACGTGACGAGAGCCGCTTTTATCGGTGCGATGGAGGATTTATCTCGATATGATGCAGGAGGGGTTATCGTAAGCTATGGTCCTGGTGATCACCAGGGAATTGATGAAGTGTTTTTAACCAAGGTTATCGGTGGAAAACCTATTCCGGTTGAGAAGTTACAATAATGGCTCACGCGGACATGCGGAGAATACTGAATAATAACGGTTCAGTATTCTCCGCGTAATAGTAGTTATAATGGTAGGGTAATTATATGAGAGAATTTCTATGAAGAATAAGATCGCATTAAAGGGGGCGGAAACGCTCGACAAACAGTTCCATGGAATGACCATTGGAAGAAAACTGGGCGTAAGCTTTCTACTTGTCGCCTCTTTAACGGTCATCTTAGGTGTCGTGTCTTTTTTTGGCTATCAAAAGGTGGGCAGAAGTTTTAATGTTATGGCCGACAGAGCACTCAATATTAGTGTTCAGGCAAAAGATTTATCACTCCTTTTAGGGAGTATTGTTGCGGAAGTTGATATGTTAAGTGCGAGTAAAACGATGGCAGAACTTGAGGGGGCAAACACCGTATTGACAAAAGAAATCATGCAATTTACGGAAGAACTTGAATCGTTGAAAAAAACCGATGTCAGTAAGATAGCACAAGAATATTTAAAGGAAGTAGAGGATGTGTTTGGTGACTTTGCAACGAAGAAAAAAGAAGTGTACGAACAGATGAGTACGCTTATTACGCTCAGTAATAACATACCAACCTTATACGCACAACGGAAAAAGATCGTTGAAAATATCGAAAATAATATCGCCGTTATTATCGATAATAATGATTTCATTGCCATGCTCGCAGAAGGAGAGATCTATACCGTGGTAACAGAAGTTGATACGGCGGTCCGCAATTTTACCGATATGTTATTTCCGTCTGAAAAAAGCGCACTTTTTATCAATGCGTATTTAAAATCAATCCAAGCAGAAATTCTTTCTTTCTTAAATGAAACAGATCCTGCGAAGATTGTTCCCATTCTTGATCGGACGGAATCTCATTTTACTGCTGTTGCGGAAGAGTGCCGGCAGCTTCAGGCAGCGGTAGCCGAGAAAGGTTTAAAGGCGAAGATCGTTAACATGGTAGCAATGGTTCGAGACGCTCGCACGTTAGCGATCGGTGAGCGAGATTCAATTGCCGCTGAGCACAAGAGAAATATCCAGAGAGGACGTTTTAATGACAAGGGTATACAAATAGTATATCGCCAACTTATTGAGCAATTGGATACCATTCTGCAAGTGATTAGTGAAGTGCTCGACAACAATGAGTTTGAAATTTTAATGGTTGGCGGCGATATTAATGTGAAGCTTGAAAATATTAGTGATGCGACAAAAAAATTTATTGCTGAAGTATTTCCTACCGTTAAGGTTACCTTAGGACTGAAAAATAAGATTGCGATCCTCTCGGCATTTGTGGGACAGATGATTCGAACGCCCAATGTGGATCAACTTAATTTTATAAAAGGACAATTTGTGGAAATGATGATCGATGTGAAGGAGGATGTCGAGACATTAGAACGGACTATTGATACAGGAAGTGCGCCGATTGTTCAGAAAGTTAAAGATGATATCGTCACCTTAGAGGAGGTGGTCGTCGGAAGCGGCGGCGCTGCTTCGATCAGTGCCGAGTATATTATTGCGCGTCAGCGAAGTAGTGCGGTTGTTACGGAGGCGAAAGTATTATCAAAACAAATGGTATCGGTTATCGATAAAGTTTTGGAAGATATCAAACAGGAAAGTGATGCTATTGTGTTGCAGGCGCAAGCAGTGATTGTCGGGAGTCGGATTATCATCATCATTTGTGTCATCGGTGCTTTTATCATATCATCCTTTTTATCGTTCACGTGTATACGAATCATCGTCGGCCCCATTAATAAGACCGTTGCTATGTTGAAGGATATCGCACAAGGCGAAGGGGATCTTACCAGACGCCTTGAAGTTACGAGTAAAGATGAAATAGGAGACCTCGCAAAATGGTTCAACACCTTCATTAAAAAACTCGAGTCCATTATCGGCCAGGTTAAAGCTGCTTCAAATCAACTGGCGGGTGGCGCTCATGAGATATCAGAATCGACACAAAAGATTTCCGATGGGGCGCAACAGCAATCGGCAAGTTTTGAGGAGTTGTCGAGCTCGGTGCAACAAAACGCCGCTAATGCATCGACGGCAAATGAAATTGCACAAGCGACGTCAAAAAATGCGGAAGGCGTTGGGGCGGGTATGGATAATACCATCGAGGCCATGAAGGCAATTGAAAAAAGTTCGGGACGGATAGGTGAAGCCGTTGCGATTATTACTGATATTGCTGATCAAACAAACCTCTTAGCGCTCAATGCAGCGATCGAAGCGGCACGCGCCGGTGAACACGGAAAAGGATTTGCCGTTGTTGCCGATGAAGTGAGGAAACTTGCTGAACGTAGTGCAACATCAGCAAAAGAGATTTCAGGGATCATTAAAAGTAGTACCAAAGAAGTGAGTCGCGGTGCAGAACTTTCACGAGATGCAGGGGTTCATCTTAAAGGTATTGTTGGCGATATGAGTAGCGTTGCAGAAAAGCTCTTACTCATTTCTGATGCCATACAACAAGAGGCTTCAGGGATGGAGGAGAATACCTCTATCACTGAATCAAATGCGACGGCAGCTGAAGAGATGGCATCATCCGCAGAACAAATGGCCGCACAGGCCGAGCAACTTAAAAAACTTGTCGGCCAGTTTAAAATAAATGAAGACGCAACTTAGCGAGCCTGCCTGCCGGCAGTAGGCGAAAGTCTTTTTTCTTTACATGACGACATCACTTATGAAATCTGTAAGCAGACTTCATAAGTAATAAGTCGGAATATATCCCGTTAGACAGCACACCAAGTATTGTCTAATCGGGATATAGTGCAGACGATTAATTCTGGGGAGACAATTGTCTTTCTTCGCTATCCGTCCTATGCTATAATCACGTCCTCATATGCTACAAAAACTCATTTCATACTCCCTCATTATTGCATTATTATTGACCAGTTCAGGGTGTTCCTTGTTTGTCGAACCCACGCAAATGATCACCGTAACCGCGTCTGAAAAAGATGCTGACATCTATATCGAGGGTATCATTGTTGGACAGGGTACGGTATCGAAATCGGTTGCGTCGAACAGGGCTATTTCAGTCATGGCATGGAGGGAAGGATATCGTCCGGCCGTACAAACGGTTCGAAGGAAAATGAGCAAAGCCGGGATTTTAGATACGATTGGTGGGCATTTCTTTTTAATTCCGTATGTCGGCCTTCTTGCCGCCGGTGCATGGGAACTGCAAGAGACCGATATCTCACTTCGTTTGTCAAAAACATAGAGAGGAGAATAAATATGCGCAAACTCGTTGCATTACTATTACTCGGAATTCTACTGAGTGGTTGTCAGTGTCCGATGAAGAAATGGTGTGCACCCGGGCAGGTACAAAAGGCCACAGGCTATAATCCAGCATCGGGTAAAGTTAAATGAAGCCCAAACTTACGGAATGAAATAACGTAAGTTTGTTGGCTGCCTGCCTGCCGGTAGGCAGGAATTTATCCCGTCGAGAGTCGCAAAATTCCTTTTAATAATTTTGCGACAGTTTTTCGAGACGGGGGAAGTAATAATTCTGATTTAGTGGGTCAGTAAATTCTCTATATGCATCATTGCCCCTGCCTGTTTCGCTCGTCTGCCTAACGGCAGTCCGGCGAAGCAAAGCGGCAGGGATTAATTCGGCCAGATGACTTACGTCGTCTTTCAGATTCCGTAAGTCATGGCCTCATAAAACGGAGGCTAACATGCAAAAAATAATTATTATTATTGGTGCGGTGTGTATCGCTCTGGCACTCGTATTACGGGTGAGCGGAATTCCGCTTGCCATTGCTGGCTATGTAGTATTTCCGGGAGGTATTTTGGCCCTTGCCAATAGTGTTCTTCTCCTGGCAATTGCATTGTCAGTATGCCCGTGTTGTAAGAAAAAGGAATAGTAAAGAAGGACGGGATTGTAATCGTTTCATTGTCCCCGCCTTCTTCGCCGAGCGAAGCAAAGCGGCAGGGATTAATTCGGCCAGATGATTTATGTCGTCATGTTGACTCCATAAATCATGGCCTCATTTAAAGGAGGAGTCAGATGAAAAAAGCAATGGTGTTTTTTGTAGTCGTTGCGATGGTATGCTGCACGTCTGTTGCATATGCAGCGACTGAAAACATCCCGGAAGGGATGGGGAAGAAGGCGATACGCGGTGCTGTCGATATGGTGACCGGTATTGTCGAATTGCCGATGCAGATTATCAAAGGGTACAAAGGTGGATTTGGTCCGATTGAAAATACAGCCGGATCAAAAACTGTCGGAACGATTCTCGGAATTTTCCGCGGCTTTGGTCATACTGCCGGCCGCATTGCTGGCGGTGGCATGGAACTCTTTGGTTTTTGGGCTGCTAATCCTGAAGATAATGAAGGGATCGGCGTGCCGTTTGACGGACAGTATTCGTGGCAAGAAGGGGAACAGTATAGTCTTTTTAAACCAAGTCTGAAAGAAGGGGTCGCACCGATTGGACGTAAACTCGCTCATGGTATTGCAAACGGTTTTACGGGTATTGCTGAACTTCCGGGGCAGACCATGCGTGGTGTTTCAGATGGCAATGCAGTAAAAGGCCTTGGTAAAGGGGTATGGTTTTGGTTTAGCCGATCCTTATACGGATTCGGTGAAATTTTTACCTGTCTTGTGCCGAACCACCCTGATAATCCTGGGTATCCTTTCAACGGTGATTGGCCATGGACCGCTCTTACTGAAGAGATTGAGCCGGTTAAATAATACGGGTATAGTGCAAAAAAGAAAAGGGGCATTTCTATAATAGGAATGCCCCTTTTCTTTTGCCGTGGTAGAATATTTATTCCCATCTCACTACGTAGCGACTACGTAGTTTTTTATATTGCAGTCAGACTGCGTTATTGCTTGCACATCAATCCTTGGTGTGGTACACTACACTATGCCTCAAGTACCTCTTACTAAAGCAATTACGCTGAGCACGTACCGGGAACTTATTTCTGATATTTCTGAAATTTATGAAAAAGCACAAAAGCATTTTGTGCGGTCATATTGGGAGATCGGCAAACGTATTATTGAGGTGGAACAAGATCAGCAGATAAAAGCAAAATACGGCGCCTATCTTATTGAACGTCTGTCAGAGGATTTAACCGCTAAATACGGTAACGGTTTTTCTGTCCGTAACATACAATATATGAGACGTTTTTATCTTACGTACCGAATTGCGCAGGCGCCTGCGCAATTGGACTGGACCCATTATCAACTCCTCTCCGGTATAAAAGAAAAAGGGAAGCGAGAAGAGCTCGAACGGCAGGTGATTCGAGGGGGGCTGGGCTCTCGCCAACTAAAAGACCTTATTAAAAGAAGCAGATTGCAGACGAAAGCGCAGCAGCTATTTCGTGAAACTACGTTGCGCGTAAGCCGCGGCCAGTTGTATACCTACCGCATTAAAACAATTGCCGACGTTTCGCCGCTCGAAAAAAAAACCTTGGTTGACAGTGGATTTTCAGTATTGCGTGACGTGCCGCTTGCGGCGAGTGAGAATTTTAGAGACGGAGACTGTGTGCACTCGATTAAAACTGGGGACGGATATCGGTTAGAAAAGGTTGCGGCAGAAAAAAAGGATCTCTACACCTACGTTGCGTTTCTTGACAGAGTGATCGACGGTGATACAATGTGGCTGTACATTGACTGCGGGTTTGGCACCTGGATTCGGGAAAAGATACGGCTGAAAGCAATCGACACACCGGAGCTGGCATCACAGAAGGGGCAGGAGGCACGCACGTTTGTTGAGCGCTGTCTCAAGCCGTGCCCGTTCGTCATTATAAAAACCTACGGCTCGGATAAATACGACCGTTACGTTGCCGATCTTTTTTATGCAGCGGGAGAAAAGGAACCGGCAATCGTTGCACGAGAGGGAGTGTTTCTTAATCAGCAGTTATTAGATGCTCATCGTGCCCGGCCATTTGCCTAACGAACAAGAAAATAAATGACACACACGACAGGAAAACAAAAAATATTTTTAATTATTTTTGGTATTGTTCTTTTCTTTCTGCTTCTTGAAGTAGGACTTCGGTTCGGCGGATTTTTATTTTCGTGGATGCAAGAATATCGCAATAAAACATCAATTCAAAAATATGGCGAATACCGTATTTTGTGCATTGGAGAATCGACAACTGCTATGGGAGGAGAGGATTCGTATCCGAGCCAGCTAGAGGAGATATTAAATAAAGCCCTTCCCGGCATTGCGGTGAGTGTTGTTAATGAAGGGGTAGGATCAGCGTCAATGCAGGTTCTTGTTGGGCGATTAGAGGATAACATACAGACGTATAAACCCCACCTTATTGTTACGATGGCAGGGATTAATGATATTATGTATGGCAACAGGTCTTTTTTGCGACCGGCTTTCCTTCATCACTTCCATATTATAAAGTTGATACAGCTCCTGAAGCTTCATAGTATTCAAAAATTTCAATTGTTACAGGGTGGCGGTGGCAGTACTCGTTCTTTCGCTCTGCCGCAAAGGAATGTTCAATTACCACAGACTCTTGAGGAATTGTTTCAAGAACAAATAAAAAAATATTCGCCTGAAGAACAGCAATTGTTGCGGGAGGGAAGGCAGTTGTGGAATGAACGCCGCATTGATGCGGCACGTGAGTTGTTTGAGAAAGTGCAGGCGGTAAATCCAAAGAATGAGTGGGCACTTTTAATGCTTGGCTTTTGTTCTTTTGAAATGAATGACAATCTGAGTGCAAAAAAATTCTTTTCCAATGTGCGCACTCTCAATCCTAAAAATGACCTTGCGTATCTTGGCTTGGGGTTCTGCTTTGTGAAGGAGGCGGACTTTTATGCGGCCAAACGTATGTTTCAGAAAGCAGTTGCCTTACAACCCCAGCACGAATTATTTGACATTGCGTGGGGGTACTGTTTGTCTAAAAAAGGGCAGATTCAGGAGGCAGAGAAGGCGTTGTATCGTGCGCTTACCATAAATCCACGAAGTTCTATGGCATATGTTTTACTTAGTTCTTGTTACCGTAGTCGGAACAAATTTGTTCAATGTGAGAGTATGGTTAAGAAGGCATTAGCGTTCAATCCGAGGTCTGACCGTGCTTATGTAGAGTTTGGATTATATTACTGTAAGATGGGTGATTTTGACAGAGCATTGGAGATGTTCAAGAAAGCATATACGCTTAATCCGTATAATCAATTTTCAGTACGTTGCATAGGGGATTGTTACCAAGCAAGTGGCAATAGTAAAGCAGCAGAAAAGACCTTTAAAGAAGCTCTGACAATTGCCAATGACAGTATGCAGAAAGCAGAACGTCAAAGGGTAGGGGGAATGATGGCGTTCTTCTACATTGCACAAGAACAATATAGTGAATTCAGGCAACTGTATGAAGACCAGATTAATAAGGATCCATATAATAGTTGGGCACACCGTGGTCTTGGGTTATATTACTATTTAATGGAAGATGAAACAACTGCCCAAACCTCTTTCCAGAGGGCAGAACAGGTAGAATCTACGTTGTTTGATTCACGATTATCTCGTTATTACCGGCAATTGAATGATATCGCGAAAAAACATGGTATCCCGCTTGTGTGTGTACAATATCCAGTGCGCAATATTAAACCATTAAAACAGTTCTGCAGTTTTGATGATACTATTGTGTTTGTCGATAATGAATTGACATTTAAAACGAGTGTGCGCAACGAAGGGTATACAGAGTATTTTACCGATTCATTTGCCGGAGATTTTGGCCATTGTACGAGAAAAGGGAATCGGCTGTTGGCGAAAAATATTGCACAGGTGCTCTTAAGAGAATACTTTGGACAGAATATACAACAGTAAGGTAGGTGTTGTGCTCATACATTCGATAAACAAAAATATAAAAATGAAAAGTATTTTTTACCGACAGGGTTGTCTTTTTATTTTTGTTCTGGTCATTTTTAATTATGCGGGAGGTATTACCTGTTGCGCAGTCGCCGGCCTTCCTGAAATACAGTGTCCGACGGCGCAGCAGGAGGAGAAAGGGATTGCTCAGGTTGATATGCGCTACCGTTCTCCGCGGGGGTATAGCATTCTGGTTCCCGGATCGTATTCGTATACGGTGTGTGATGCCGTGCATCCTGATATGTCGTTGCTGTTCATTAAATATAATAATGATGAGCCAGCCGCCTCGTTTACGATGACGACATTAAACAAAAATGTCATTAATACTGACCAGTCGCTTGAAAGAATTGCTGATGAAATATGTAAAGGGATCGTTCAATTTAATAAGAATAGCCGTTTTACCAATCATTTGTATTCACGTGTTGCAGGAGAAGAGGCGTTCACTATTGATAGTGAAACTCTGAGTGACGAGACGCCACTGCAGGGTAAACTGCTTTTTATGAAAAAAAATGACCGGGTGTACAACCTTTATTATGTGGCGCGCCGTGATCAGTACCGGAAATATCTGAACGATTATGAGCGGGTCGTCCAGTCGTTACGGTTGGAATAACAAGAAGGATTTGCTCCAGAGGTATCAGAAGAAAAAGACAAAGAGCGCACTGTTGTAAGAGAGTACAGCACATAATCCTCAATGTTTTGTTTCTTTTGCCGATGGTGATATACTTTGCCAGCTAGCTGGCAAAGTATTAATTCGCAAAGTACTTTACGTCGTTCTTCAAACTCCGTAAAGTACGTGCTCATTAAAAAAAGTGTGTTGTTTTTTGGAAGCCCCGGTATATAATAAACGGGTGAAAATCGGTAAGTATTCGTATAAAAGAAAGGACCTACGATGAAAAAACATTCATTAGAAATGTTAGGTATTTTAAGCGGCATTGTCATTGTTCTTGGTATAACGGCGTTTTTTGGCTTTAAAATTGGGGCTGAAGAGGACCGGTTAAACGCGATTGCCGAGCTTGTCAGTGCACAAAAATTTGCAGGTGTTTTTAATTCGGCACAGGAATTAGTCTACGGCTCATTTCGCAAGCAAGTAAAGGCAAAGGCGTATTATTATCAGGCATACGCGTTATATAAACAAGGTAAAAAAGATTTTGCCGAGATGAAATTGAAGAAGATGTGGGAGTTGGATGAAGAGTTTGATCATCTATCTGAAAATGATGATTTTAATGATTTTTATGTTGATGTCAAAGAAGATATCATAAGTGAAATACGGCAGGCAAAGAAAAAAGAACTTCTGGGGGCGAGGGCATTATAGAAGTGCGGGACCATATTTCGGCGCCATCACGTGTCATTAAGCCGTTATTTAATAAGCACATTGTGTTATACATCAGCGATTCAAATAATCCTCAATGTTTTATCCTGAACGGCCGATTATTAAGACAAGAAATTGACATGAGACGTGTAACTATTTTCGATTAAGAGAAAGGTGCCATTGTGACGGATATACGCCCTGAGCAAGAAGAAGACATTCCGGTGATTCGGCAGATACACGAGGCAGCGTTTGGCCGCAGTGCTGAAGCTGACCTTGTTGATACATTACGCAAAGAGAATGCACATGTTTTATCTATCGTAGCGGTGGTTGACGGGGCTGTTGTCGGACATATTTTATTTACGCCGGTAACGGTTGAAGCAACCGGATCATCCCAAGAAATTCTTGGCCTGGGGCCAATGGCAGTTATGCCACATTATCAGCGGCAAGGCCTTGGCGCAATGCTCATTGAAGTGGGGATTTGCGGATGTCTCTTAAAAGGGGTTTGTGTCGTGGTCGTACTTGGTCATCCTGCGTATTACCGACGGTTTCGTTTTATGTCCTCAGATACGTTTTCGTTCACCTCAGAGTTTGATGTTCCTCCCGATGTTTTTATGGTACGAGAACTTCACGCCGGTTACTTGCAAAGGATGAAAGGGGTGGTGAAATATCATCCCGCTTTTCGGTCGTCTGTGTAAACGTTGGAGAAGGTTCCGGTATGGTATTTATTCTTCGAATGGATTCGAATTTTAGGGTTTGACAAATACAGATAAATAGTGCATACTGTCGCAATAAAATAAGAAAGCATGCATTTAAAACCGCACAAAAATGCCAAACATATCAGGAAGATCAAGTCTTTTAACGTCCTATCCTGACACATACTAATGGGAAACGAATACGCACCCGAGGAATACACAGAATGAAACGAGTATTGATAGTTGTTGGGATTGTGCTTATTGTGGGTGGTGTAGTAGCGTTTATGCATGTAACCCAAGAGAAGGAAACTGTTGCTATGATTGAAGCAGGTAAAAAAGTACAGTTTGATTATGTCCTCACGATTGATGGCCAGCAGGTTGACACCTCCGCAGGGCGTAAGCCGCTTGAATATGTTCATGGCGAAGGGAAAATTGTGCGGGGGCTTGAGCAACAGCTTGAAGGATTAAAAGTTGGTGCCAAACAAACGATTACGGTGAGCGCAGAAGAAGGGTACGGTCAGGTCAATCCAGACGCCTTCAAAGAAATTCCTAAGACGTCACTGCCTGAGAATATAGAGCCAAAGGTTGGTATGATCTTACAATTGAACCATCCACAGCGGGGGAAAGTAGCGGTAGTTATTGCAGAAGTGCGGGACACTACCATTGTCATTAATTTTAATCATCCACTTGCAGGCAAAGAACTGCAGTTTGATGTTACGATTGTCAATATTCAATAAATACAGCGTTGAAAGATGAGAGGGGTGAGAAAGAGTGGCAAAAGTGATGGTACGAAGAAAAGAAGATTTAGAGCGAGCGCTCAAATCGTTTAAAACGCGCTGTCGGCGCGAAGGCATTTTACAGGAGGTGAAAGAAAGACGCTATTATTCAAAACCATCGGTTAAAAAGAAGACCGATGCGCGGAAAAGAAAAAGGTTACAACAAAAAAGAAATCAAACGTTTTAATAACAAAACAGAATCATCGTTAACAGTAAAGGAGCAATAATCATGTCTGATGCAGCTAATAAGGTATATGTCGGAAATTTGAGTTATGAAGTAACCGAAGAGCAACTCAATAATTTTTTTGAAGAAAAAGGCATTACGGTCACAGCAGTAACCGTAGTAAAAGATCGATATACGGACCGCTCAAAAGGGTTTGGTTTTATTGAACTTTCTTCTTCAGAGGATGTCCAGAAAGCAATTGATGCTGCGAACGGGCAGGAGCTTGGTGGACGGACATTGAATGTAAGCCAGGCACGGGCAAAAGAGTCGCGACCTCCGCGTAGTGGTGGTGGCTATTCACGTGGCGGCGGCGGTGGTCGTGGTCGAAGTGACAGCCGAGGCGGTGGCGGTGGCAATCGAGGCGGCGGCGGCGGCGGTCGTGGTCGAGGTGACAGCCGAGGCGGCTACAGCCCATACGGACGATAGAAACAATTCCCGCATTTTAAAAAAGTGCGGGAATCTGCATAATTCTCACAAGAATAACATACCATCATTTTCTCCATTTTTTGTGTTACAAGAGGACTGTGCCTGTGGGGCGTGTTATTGTAATAAGGAACTTCATTGTCTCATCCCTTAAAAGCTGATAAAAGAGCGCTGTATACGCCGTTAAAGAATCAGGGAAAACTGGTCGATATTCTATAAGTAGAGAACAAGGAGATCTTCGTGGCAGGGAAAATGGCACTTATACTCAATAGTAAAGTTTTAAATAAAATGCTCGATAAAGCGGTGCGTGATGACTCTGTCTCATTTAATTTTTTTAACGAAGGGGCTACAATAGCTCAGGCGATAGAAGCAAAGCAATACAGCAGTTGGGAGGAATTTAAGCACGCACATGAAAATGGGACCTCAGAATTTGTTGAACTTGAAGGTTCTTCAAAAATTTCTGATTCTGGCGTTGTTGTTTTAAAAGGGTGTTGTATGTCAAGTGAGATGAGAAAATTGAATATCATTCACGGTGCAGCGACCCCCCCCTTTCATAAACGAGTTATGTTTGATTATATGAAACGAAGCCCTGGCTCAAATGCCCTTATTTATCCCGCCTGTATTGCTCATCAGCGAGCACGAAATTTACTTGCTAAAAAAATTAGCATTGCGGGGAAAAATTGTATGCATTGTTATCAACTGGCCTGCAGAAATCCGATGAATGGCAAAGTGTTTTATGATGAGAATGGGCTGCGGGTGGTGAGAATGAGTAAAGAGCAAGCGGATACATCCATAACCGGCTCGACATGCCTCTATGCATTGGTCAGGCGGTAACCTTTCCTGCAAGCATCTTTCCTATTAATTTTCCATAATCATTTATGTACCTGAAAAAGTTACGTGTTTTTTTTTGTGTAACGGGCGAAGTGTGTTATATAAAGGGTAGAGAAACGCGTATTTCTCTTAGGTATAGACATTTTTCCGTGCCTATGTTATTATAGCCACTACTTTTAGGAAGAAAGGGCGCATATGCAGTATAAAAGAGTTAAAGGAATGTCAGATATTTTTCTGCCAGAAGTAACGAATTGGCAGTTTGTTGAAGATGAAGCACGCTTGTTTTTTAAGGCGCGGCTTTATGAAGAGATCCGTACGCCCGTCGTCGAATACACCGAACTGTTTCAGCGATCGATTGGCGAGGTGACTGATATCGTCAGTAAAGAGATGTACACCTTCTGTGACCGTGGTGAGCGCAGTCTCACCCTCCGTCCGGAGATGACCGTCTCTATAGTGCGTGCGGTCATTGAAAACAATCTTCTCGGTATACGTGAACCGCTCAAACTTTTTTACTCAGGCCCTATGTTTCGGGCTGAACGGCCGCAAGCAGGACGAAAACGGCAGTTTTATCAGATTGGGGTTGAGGTGATTGGCAATGATTCACCGTTCTGTGACGCAGAGGTGATTCGGGATCTGGTTTTTTTTCTTGAACGTCTCGGGCTTGAGCGCGATGCGTGTACGGTGAAGCTTAATAATATTGGTTGTCCACAATGCCGGCCTGCATTTTTGAAAAAACTGCGAGAGTTTTTCACCACGCAAAAAGAAAGTTTGTGTGAAAGTTGCCAGGTCAAGTTTGAGAAAAACGTGCTCCGGATTTTTGATTGTAAAAATAAAGAATGTAAAGAGATTGCCGCGGGGGCACCAAAGGTGAGTGATAATGTGTGTGAAGGGTGCCGCGAACATTTTACTGCGGTTGAGAAAGGGCTGATGCTTTTCCAGATTCCGTATACGATTGATAAAAATATCGTACGCGGCCTTGATTATTATACGAGCACTGTCTTTGAAGTCACGTCGAAAAAACTCGGTGCTCAGGATGCAATTGCCGCCGGTGGCCGGTACAATAATCTCTTGCGAGAACTGGGTGGTGAGGATAAAAGTGCTATTGGTTTTGCACTCGGCGTTGAGCGTTTGCTCGTGTGTTTAGAAGATAGCCTCAAAAAGAATCCCTCATCGGTTCTTGAAAGAACCGTGTATGTAGCCTATGGCGATAATGCCTATATTGATCAAGCGAAACAGATACTTGCACGGTTAGAAGCATTGGGGTACGCAACGTACGCTGATTTAGATAAACGGTCACTGAAGAGTCAATTAAAACGGGCCAATAAATTCGGTCTGCGGTGGGTATTGATTCTTAATCAGGATGAAGTTGAACGAGGAACTTATCAATTGAAAGATCTTCGATCGTTGGACGTTGATCAATGTTTAATTTTTGACAAGTCATTTGAGGCTAACATCAGAGCATCTATGTCTACAGAAGAGTAAAGAAAGGATAATTATGTTACGGACACATACCTGTGGTGAGCTGAATTCAAAACATATTGATACGACCATTACCCTGTGCGGGTGGGTTGACCGCTGGCGGGACCACGGCGGTGTTATTTTTATTGATGTGCGGGACCGGTGGGGAGTGACCCAGCTGGTGTTTAATCCGGAATATGACAAAGATCTTCACGATCAGGCAGCAAAATTGCGCTCAGAATTTGTTATTCAGGCAACGGGCACGGTGCGGCACCGGCCTGAAGGGACGGTGAATAAAAAATTACCGACCGGTGAGGTTGAAATCGTTGTTACAAAACTTGAACTCCTGAACCAATCTGATACCCCGCCGATTGACGTGTCAGATGAAAAAGATGCCTCGGAAGATTTGCGTCTCAAATACCGTTTCTTGGATTTGCGCAGGAAAAAAATGTATAAAAATCTTGAACTGCGCTACCGTATAAATAAAGAGGCACGGGATTATCTTGATAAGGAAAAATTTATCGAACTTGAAACACCCTGTTTGACGAAAAGCACCCCTGAAGGGGCGCGGGATTATCTTGTTCCCTGTCGGATGAATAAGGGAACCTTTTATGCGTTGCCCCAATCTCCACAACTTTTTAAACAGATATTAATGGTTGCCGGCTATGACCGTTATTTTCAGCTGGCACGCTGTTTCCGTGATGAAGATCTGCGTGCTGACCGACAACCGGAACATACCCAGATTGATATTGAAATGTCCTATATTACCGAAGAGGATATTTATTTGTTAATTGAAGGAATGATTCAGCGCATTTGCAAAAACGCACTCGGAAGAGAGATTGCCGTGCCGTTTCAACGCATTTCGTATTGCGAGGCAATGAATACCTACGGGACGGACAAACCTGACTTACGATTTGAGATGAAAATACAAGATGTTACTGAGATTGTTAAAGGAACAGAGTTTAAAATATTTGGAAACGTTATCAAAAGCGGCGGCGTCATTAAGGGATTAAAAATAGCGGGAATGAGTAAAATGTCCCGCAAAGATTTTGACGACCTTACGGCATTTGTTGCGCAGTACGGTGCAAAAGGGTTGGCGTGGTTTAAAGTCACCAAAGACGGCTTTGATTCACCGATTAAGAAATTTTTTACTGATGAAACATTAAATAAAATACGTGAAACTTTTAAGGCGCAGGAAGGGGACGTGCTTACTTTTGTGGCGAGCGATTGGCACACGAGTTGCGTCTCGTTAGGGGCATTACGTCTTCATCTGGCGCGTATCATGAAAAGTATTGACGAGTCAAAATTTATGTTTTGCTGGGTCGTTGATTTTCCCCTCCTGGAATACAATGAGGACGAAAAGCGAATGCAGGCAATGCATCACCCGTTTACCTCGCCGTGCAGCGAGGATATTGCACTCATCGATTCTGACCCGCTTAAGATGAAGGCTCGTGCGTATGATTTGGTATTTAACGGCACTGAAATTGGCGGCGGTAGTATTCGTATTCATCAGGAAGCAATACAGGAGAAAATGTTCACGGCGTTGAATATTACCAAGGAAGAAGCAGAGGAAAAGTTTGGTTTTTTGCTCCGTGCATTGCGATACGGTGCGCCACCGCATGGTGGTATTGCCTTAGGGTTGGACCGGTTAGTTGCAATGCTTCTGGGGCTTGATTCAATTCGAGACGTCATTGCATTTCCGAAAACGCAAAAGGGGACCTGTCCACTTACTGCAGCGCCGAGTGAGGTGAGTGAAAAACAGCTCAACGAGTTGCACCTGCGGGTGCGGCAATAAGTGATGAGGAGATAGGCATTTGAAAAAAATCGTCAAAGTGCGCAGTGATGAAGAAGCGCTTAAATTATTCGGTAATTTAGACCAAAATATTTCTTTTGCTGAAAGCCGATGCCGTATTACGGTGAGTGCACGCGGTCATAAAATTACGCTCAATGGCGACGAAAAAGATATTGATAAGGCATATGCTTTTTTTCACAATATGCTTCGTTCAATCAGACGTGGTGAGACGGTATCTGCTGAAGAGTTAGAACAGTTTATGCCGGAGGAAGGCCCTCATCACAAAGAGAAACCGGCACCTGTCCCTATTGACGGGGCAGTGTTTACGACGTACAAAGGGAAAGCGATACAGGCACGTTCAAAGGGGCAGGAAAAGTATGTGAACTTTTCTGCGCGCCGTGATATAATTTTTTCTATTGGTCCAGCAGGCACGGGGAAGACGTACTTAGCGGTAGCGATTGCGCTTGCTTTTTTAAAACGGCATGAAGTTGCACGCATTATTCTTACGCGTCCTGCTGTTGAGGCAGGGGAGAGTTTGGGGTTTCTTCCGGGTGATATGTATGCGAAGATTAATCCGTATTTGCGTCCGCTCTATGATGCGCTCTATGAAATGATCGGCTTTGATGAAGTTGCCCGGTGTATTGAGAAAGGGATTATTGAAATAGCGCCGTTAGCGTTCATGCGGGGACGGACGCTGAATGATGCATTCATTATTCTTGATGAAGCACAAAATTCAACGCCGCAGCAAATGAAAATGTTTTTAACGCGGCTTGGTTTTTCATCAAAGTGTATTATTACGGGTGATATTACACAAATAGATTTGCGCCACGGTCATCGATCAGGACTCGTTGACGTACAAGCAGTCTTAGAGGGGATTGAGGGTATACAGTTTGTGTATCTCGATGAACATGATGTGGTGCGCCATCAATTAGTGAAGGATATTATTAAGGCATATGAAAAAGACGAAAAAAAACGAACCAAAAGAAAAAACAGGAAAGTTTAGCACTGAGAGCTTTTACCGCTTTCTTATATTCACGCTTTCTTTTCTTATGATCGTCGGTATTATTACCTATGATCCAAAAGGGAGCGAGTGGAAGGTTGACGTTAATATCGGTGAACCTGCCCCCCAGGATATGTATTCTCCCTTTAATTTCACGTTTATTGATGAGGAGGAAACAAAACGGGCTAAACGACTCGCTGCTGATCACGTCTTGCTACAATATAAAATTGATGAAGAGGTTAATAAACGTGTTGAAAAAAATATCACTGCGTTCTTTGCTGAGATTGAGAAATTAAAAGGGACAGAGAAGCCTGTTTCTCCGCCTGAGGTGATCCGTACCATTCTCGCTGAGACCAGTTTGAAAACAGTCCTTGAAATCGAGGGCAGTGAAACCTTTCAAGAGATGGTGCGCGCAAGCGTTACCTCTCTTTTGGGAAATGGGTTAATCAGTTTTGCGGAAAAAGTAGAATTGCGTAATCAAAATAAATGGACGGTATTTATTGTACGTACTACCGGAGAGACGGAAGTAAGTGTGCTTGATTTGGTTTCACTGAGTGAAGCACGTGATAGTGTGCGTCGTATTGCAATGGAAACGTTTCCAAAACAGCGAAAAGACCGAGATGTTTTTTCTGAGGTCGTGAATAGTTTTCTTGAGCCGAATCTTGTCTTTGACAAAGAAGGGACTGAGGTCAAGAGAGAAAAAGTATATAAAGAAACACTTCCGGTCGAGCAAAGTGTAAAAAAGAATGAAATCGTACTCCGTCGCGGAAGCATTATTACCTATGAAGAAATTGCACGGCTTGCGGAGATTGAGAAAAAAATTAAAAAAAAGAAAGTTGCTACTGGGTTTATTGGCGTTGGCGTTATCGCGCTCTTTTTTATTATCATTTTAGCCAATTATCTTTTGCATTTTGAACCAAAACTGTATTATTCATTAAATGATATATTATTGATCAATACTGCTATTATATTTAACCTCCTGTTAAATAAAGGATTACTTAGTTTTATGCAACTCAATGTGTTTTTGCTGCCGACGTCCTTTGCAGCACTCCTTCTTGCAATTCTTATTAAGCCGCGTATTGGATTTTGTATTGGCATTGGTATGGCAGTGTTGAGCGGGCTTATGACCAATTATGATCCGCTGGTTATCATTACGACTCTTTTTGCCAGTATTGGTGGGGTCTACATGATGCTTGATGTTCGTCGTCGTTCACGTTTTTTTGTTGTTGGTGCCCTTGTCGGTGTTATTAACTCGTGTATCATTTTTGGTTTTTTTGTACTGAAAGAAATGATACTCATTGAAGCACTCAACAAAGCGACGATAGGGATGGTGAACGGATTTTTTATTACGATATTACTTATTCCCGGACTCTTTCTTTTTGAAAAATTGTTTGATAAAACAACGTCTATTACGCTTCTGGAACTTTCAGATTTGAATCATCCTCTTTTAAAACGACTTATTATTGAAGCGCCCGGAACGTATCATCATAGCCTGGTGGTCAGTAATTTAGCGGAATCAGCGAGTGAGGCGATCGGTGCTAATTCGCTTCTTGCGCGCGTTGGCGCTTATTTTCATGATATTGGGAAAATTGCAAAGGCAGAATATTTCACCGAAAATCAAACGGCGAAAGGGAAAAATGTACATGACAATCTGACGCCGCGTATGAGCTATTTTATTATAACGAATCATGTCAAAGACGGTATACAGATGGCAACAAAGTACAATCTCAAAAAGATAATCGTTGATTTTATTATGCAGCATCACGGAACCGGCCCGGTGTATTTTTTCTATAAAAAGGCGCTTGATCAACTTGAAAAGGACGGCAGTATTAATATTACCGATTTTAGATATACTGGACCCAAGCCGCAAAGTAAGGAAATTGCTATTACTCTCCTTGCTGATTCAATAGAAGCAGCTTCGCGGGCACTTTCAGAGCCTACGCCGGGAAGTCTCCGTGGTTTAGTCGATAAAATGATTAATGATAAGTTTTTGGATAATCAATTGGATGAATGCGAGTTGACCCTTCTTGACTTATATAAAATAAAAGAAAGTTTTATCAGAAATCTTATGGCCATTTTTCATACACGCGTTGAATATCCAGAAATGATCAATGAAAATACCCAGAAAAAGAAACGTAACGATTAAAGTCGTTATTGCGACAAAAAAGTATCGGATATCAGCACACTCTATTGAAAAGATAGCACGCGTTACTCTCACTCGTTGCGGTATACGCAGCGGCCTCTTGAATATTTATTTGGTAGGTAACAGAACGATACGTCGATTAAACAAAACGTACAAGAGGAGAAATGCCGCTACCGATGTTTTAGCGTTTCCCATTGGAGAGGAAATTCCGACACGGTCCCACGGGATGGTGTGTTTGATGGGAGAGGTTGTTATTTCTCTTGATCAGGCAAAAGTGCAGGCAGGTCGCTTTCATACAACCTTTCGACAGGAAGTCATCTTATATGTGATTCACGGGATTTTACATATTCTCGGCTATGACGATATAAAAAATAAAGACCGACAACGAATGGAAAAAAAACAACACGAACTTTTAGCGGCAATAACACGACGCGTGAAGAGGACGTAAGAGGAGTTATACTATGGGAAAAAGGAGAGCGCATATATTTGGAGCACTACGGAATAATTTTTTGGCTGGTATTACGGCTATCTTGCCGATATGGGTCGTCTATCTTGTCGTTAAATTTATTTTATCGCTGGTTAACGAGGCCCTTCTTAATCCAACGATTCAGCTCCTGCGGCCGTATTTACAGGGTACGGATCCTCGCTACATTACCCTTTCAGTAAAAGTAGTCATTCTTGTCAGTATTCTTTCTCTTATTACTTTGTTGGGGATATTGGTACGGAACTTTTTTGTCAGCAGAGTTATTAATTTTGGCGAAAGGATACTGATGAAGGTCCCCTTCGTGAATAAAATTTATGTTGCGATTCAACAAATTAGTCGGACATTTTTAATAAAAAAACAATCTGTTTTTAAACGACCCGTGTTAGTTGAATACCCGCGCAAAGGAACGTATGTCCTGGGCATAGTAACCACCGAAGCGAGTGGAGAAATACAAGAAAAAACTGAAAAAAGGCTTATCAGTGTTTTTATTCCCACGACGCCAAATCCCACGAGTGGTTTCCTGCTTTTTGTCCCTGAAGAGGACCTGTGTGAACTCGATATGAGTGTTGAAGATGTTATGAAATTAATCATATCGGGTGGTGCCGTAACACCGCCGTGGAAACCATTGGAGCGGTAATGAGGTGAAACGTAACTAGTATATGTCAACAGTAGAAAAGACAGATGCTATTGTCTTACGCAGTGCACCTATTCGAGAAACGTCCCTCATTATTACGTTTTTAAGTCGGGATTTTGGGAAGATCAAAACAATCAGCAAGGGGGTCCGCAAGGGAAGAAGCCCTCTCTTAAGTCATTTTGAACCGTTTACCTACCAAGAAATAGTTTTTTATCACCACCCACAGCGTGAAATCAATCTCATTACCGATTCAACCGTTAAAGAATCTTTTTCATTTATTCGCAATGATTTTGTTAAAATTTGTGTGGCGAGTTATATGGTTGATTTAGTCGATGAAGTAACGCAAGCGCATCAACAACAGAAGGAATTATTTAATCTGCTGCTCTATGTGTTGTGTGAACTGAAATGCACGCATCCGCTGAAACTCTTACGTTTGTTCGAGGTAAACGTTTTAAAATATAGTGGTCTTTTTCCTAATCTGGAAAAATGTTCTGTATGTGGACGGGCGCAATTACCGTCTCGTCTTTTTTTTAGCTTTCATCACGGTGGCATTATCTGTTCACAGGCCGCCTGCCGCCAAAAGGCTCGTGAGCACATTGACATTTCTTCTGGTTGCATTGCAGCAATGAAATTCTTGAAAGAACATACCTTTACTGACTTAAATGCGTTTCAGGTGAGTAATACAATTGAAGGCGAAATGATGCGGCTTATGCAGTCGTTTATTTCCTACCATCTTCATCATGAACTTAAAAGTATGCGGTTTATGAAGGATGTGGGAGTGATGGTGTCGTAGCACATCGTTTAATTAATCTAAACAACTCAAGACGAAAAGCACCATTACCATGAGACATATTTGAACAAATTCAAAAAGATACATCTATAATCCTCCCTTTATCTTTGTTAACAACGGATGTGCTTTTATCTTGGGGGCGCATGTGTTCCTTGTCTGATTCAACCCGATTTTTTCGTATACCACTTTGATTAACGTCACTATACTCTGTTCTCTCGATCATTCGACTATTAATTCCGATTGCTTTAAGATCCATGGTATAGGCCCTTCCTTCTCTTTAAAATTAACGGCGAATTCGGTATAAAACTTAAGATTTCTTTGCATTAGACTGACCGCGGATGTATAAATAATGAAAATGATATAGTAAGGAATTTGAATATTTGTGCCGATATATACTAACGTAATTCTGGTTGAAGTGGTGTTTATTCAAGCATGATAATTGGCATAACATATTGTCAGATAAAGAGTTAATGTCAGAATTGCCCCTGTGTTGTGTGTATCGTAATACAGGGGGGATAGATAGATATTTTTTTATATGTTTTAGAAACTTTTTAAATAAGTATACTTTAACATGCTGTTATTAAATGATTTATGAATGGCATTGATTGACAACACCAGTGGTGTATGTTAAACTTTTTTATAAGAATTCAAGGTTGAACTGTATATAAAACAGTATAAACATAGTAACTATGTGAGGTATATATGGATAACGACACTTTTTACTTTGATGTTCCTGATGCAAACAAGAAGGAAGAAGTTATAAATATGCTGTTAGATAGTTATATAAATGCCCGTGTTAAGGCAAAATTTGATACGAATTCTAAAGGGTTCGATGAAGATGTAAATCTTTATATTGCCCATCTCCTCTATGCCATATCAATGCCCAATTATAGCAGTATTACCGAACAGTATATTTCACTTCACGAAACGGAAGTTCGCGTATTAGCTGACATGGCTGAAGATAACTATTTAAAGTATTTCATTTTTAAAGTTAATGCTGATAATTTGCTTGTTCATTTAGGTATCTTTCGTGATTTATGTAGACAGGCTCCGTACAATAAAGACCCTGCCAAGGGGTTAGAATCGTTCGAGGACAACGCAAAAGACTTTTATTCGAATGCTGCTCAACTGAATAAAAAAATCTACCGGCGAAAAACGGCAATAGCAGATGTTTTATTGAAATTATCAAAAAATTTACCCCTGTATGTAAAATCGATGTTGTACGCAAGAAAAAGTTTTTTTCTCTTCCTGAACAGATATGAAGACAGTGAATTTGGACAGTTTCTTGATTACATGAAGCTCTATGAACAAAAGATAGAATTTGAATCGAAGCAGAACCTTTTCCTTGATCTTTATTCTCGGTGGCTCAAAAAGAAAACGAATGTCTTGAAAACAAAAATTAATACAGTTTGTCAGGAGCTACACGAACTCGACCCTTCATTTATCTTTAACCTTGAATAAATTGTTACGCTCGTGCGGTAACGCGCGTACCTTCGTGTGCATTATCGTGCATAACACAAGAGGAATAAAAAAGTATGTACCGGAAACGAAGTAGCAGAGAAAAGAAGGATACCGTATCTTCCCATAGATCTCGATTGCTGCAAGCAAAACTCCTCGCCATCATTTTATTGACCGTTGGAATTTTTACTGCCATTTTTTTGTTATACAGTATCAAGGAAACACGACGAGTGGTTCGTGAACAATCCGATGCTTACGGAACCTCGCTTGTGCGGGGTATTGCTTCTGCATGTAGTGAGGCGCTCCATGAAAATAATTTTGAGGCATTAAAAAAAGTTATAGAAATGATTGCAAAATCATACGGCAATATTAACGCGATTGAGATTTATGTCGCTGATATGCTCGTTACAAAATATTCTTCAATAGATCCTAATAGTACCGGTAATTTCGCAAAAATGGTTTCAGAAAGAGGGACGGTCTATCAAGCACCCGTTCGTATGTCGATACAGGAACACGATATTGAATTGGGCTTCGTGCGAGTCATTTTATCACGGGATAAGTTTTATAACTTATATATACAGCAAATCCATTCTTCACTCTATTCAGCGATAATACTCTTGCTCGAAATAAGTGTATTATTGTATGTGTTGCTGAATGGATTGATTGTCCGACCGATTTCAGTTATTGAAGAGGGAGCAAAAATTATTGGCGCAGGGAACCTTGAGCATCACATTGTGGTCAAAAATAATGATGAAATTGGAATGCTTGCTGACGCATTTAATATTATGACGCGAAAACTTAAGACCTCAAAAGAGAAAATTGAGCTTTGGAATAGGACGTTAGAAGAGAAAGTGCAAGAACGGACCGCAGAACTTGAGTTAGCGAACAGTAAGTTACACGCGGCGCAGTATCAATTAATGCAGTCAAGCAAAATGGCTGCTATTGGACTTATCGGTGCGAGTGTTGCCCATGAACTTAATAATCCACTGGGCGGCATTATCGGGTATGTGCAGTTTATGATGAATAAAATACGTCAACCCGCGTATGATTACAATGATTTTAAAGCCTGTGAAAAATACCTTGGGTATTTGGAAAAAGAGTCGATGCGGTGCAAAGATATCGTTAGCGATTTATTAAGCTATTCGCGAAAAGAAAAACCGGAATTCGAACCGGTTAACATCAAAGAGATTCTTCAAATGTCTCTTGCTATCATGGAGTATCAACTGACCAGCCGTGCTATTAAAACAATTGTGACGGCATCCGAGGCAGAATCGATTACTGTTAATGGTAGTGCAAATAGAATAGAGCAAATATTTATTAACCTTATTGCGAATGCATCACAGGCAATGCCGCAGGGCGGAGAATTGCGTATTTCAGTACGCGCGGAGCAGCATAAGGGACAGGACATGGTTATATTGGGATTTGCGGATACCGGCTCGGGCATTCCAAAAGAAAATATTGATAAGATATTTAAATCATTTTTTTCAATGAGAGAACATGAAGGCAATATCGGTTTGGGGTTATCAATTTCAAATCAGATCGTGAAAGAGCATAATGGAAAAATAGAGGTAACCAGTGACATTGGAGTCGGGACGACGTTTACTGTTTTTTTACCGTTGTGCCGATACTAAGAATATTGTGTTGTAATGGTGAGTAATTTAGGGTATAAATTATACGCGATAGAATAACAGATGTTATTTTTGAGGAGATAAAAGTATGGAAGGACCGAGCAAAGTACTCGTTATCGATGATGAAGAAATAATTCGTAATTTCCTTATCGACTTATTAGTAGATCAAGGGTGTACCGTGAAAGCGGTTGCAACCGGTGAGGCAGGTTATGAAACAGCAATGAATGAAGATTTTGATCTTATTATTATCGATTTTATGCTCCCGGGTGATGACGGTTTAAATATCATTGAACATATTAGACGAAATGATCCCGATGCCATTATTATCGTAATTACGGGGTACAATTCGATAGAGAATATGCGCGGAGCGCTTCGCGCCGGTGCTTTTGATTATGTCCCGAAACCCTTTGATCTTGAACAGATGACCTTTGCAGTGAGACGGGCACTTGCATCACGGCATCATGTTAAAACAAATAAACGGTTGATGAAAGAGGTCTCGGGCCAGAATAAAATTCTTGAAGAAAAAGTACAAGAAAGAACACAGAAATTGCAGGTAGCCTATGAAGATCTTAAAAACGTTTATTTACGCATTATTACTGCTTTGATTAGCGCAATGGAAGCAAAAGATTCGTATACTGCTCATCACTCGGAAAATGTTGCGAAATATTCTGTTGCTCTTGCGAAGGAAATGATGCTTCCTTCTGATGAGGTTGAGCTCATTGATAGGGCTGCGCAATTACATGATATAGGAAAAATTGGTATTTTGGATATGGTATTGAACAAACCAGGGAAATTGACTGAAGAAGAATTTGATCAAATAAAACAACATCCACTCAAAGCGGGAGAGATTTTAAAACCCCTTGATTTTCTTGGTTCTGCCATTCAGTTGGTCACACACCATCATGAACGATATGACGGCAGAGGATATCCATTTGGTACGCCCGGCGACCAGATTCCACTGGGAGCTCGCATCATAGCAGTTGCTGATACGTATGATGCAATAATGTCTGAACGGCCGTATCGTGTTAGACAATTTACTAAAGAAGAGTGTATTGAAGAGATAAGGAAAAATATTGGGTCACAGTTTGACCCTAAAGTAGTAGCTGCTTTTATGAGAATTGTTGATAATTTCTAACATTCTACCTTAATGCCACAATCCTGCCCAATTCATTAAATTTACCAGCAGCAAGAAAGTGTAACATTAATAACATCAATTAGTTAAGTATATTTTTGCCATACCTTGACAAGAGGGGTACTTTGGGTTATACTTTTTACATCTAGTTAATAAAGTATTTTATTAAATGTTTAAAAACTATTTAAATCATCAAAAGACATAGGTAAATGAGGAAATGAAAACCGTACTTGATAATAAAAAAGATATGCTTGCAGAAACAGCCGAACGCATTACCGACGAGGAAAAGCGATATATCGTTCGTCGAGGATTAAACTATGCATTGTGGGCATTTGAAAATTATCCAGCAGCAAAGCCGGCATTTGTAAAAAAGGCGCGTCAAACCGTGTATGAAATGTTACCAATAGTACGCACCATGGAAGTAGAGATACATTGCGTATTTATTTACTGGATACTCCACGAAATATCTTTTCACGCTAAATACGTAGAAAAAGAAAGAATTGCTACTGGAATCTTTCATATAGAAAAAGTTGCATCATATTTTAATATAGAATCGACATAACGAAGATTGTATCGTGAGGTGAGAAAATGGAATATAATTTTAATTTCATTCTTGTCGTTGTTTCAATCATATCATTAGTATGGTACTGTTGTAAAAAATTTGTACCCGTTTTTTCTCATGCTCGCAGCGTATCGTTCGGTAAAGAGTGCCACAATAAAGAAAACCATATGGTGATGTTTTCTCAATCAGCGTTAGCCGATGAGAATTCCCATCCCATTAATAATGATTCTCAATCGGGTCAAGATACCGGTGATGAGAGAAGGGATGGCCTGAGAGACCGACGGCGTGAAAATATAATAAAACCTATTTCTCCTGTAGACCATATCAATATCACAACATTTCCAATAGATCCAGAGGCAGTTAAAGCGGTACCGCCGAAGGTCGTGTTGCATTATAAATTTATGCCGTTGGAATTATCGAACGGTGTTTTAAAAATAGCGGTTAATAGCTTAAATAATGTAACCCTCTTTGATGAGTTGCGAATATTTTTAGGATTAGAAGTAATTCCGTTCTTAGCACGAGAAGAAGATATCATCAAAGGCATTAATCAGTATTATGGTATTGGTGCTGAAAGTATTGAGGGAATTATTGAACATGTGTTTGATGCACAGGAGTATGCAGATAATAGAGTACCCGTTGATGAAATAACGAAAAATGAAGATAATGAAGCGTCAATTATTAAGTTCGTCAATAAACTATTCTTTGATGCGTATGAAGCACGAGCGACCGACATTCATATTGAACCGTATATAGACAAGCTACAAATTCGCTATCGTGTTGACGGATCTCTTGTTAAATTAAATATTGCACAAGATATTGTGCATCTGAAAGATTCTATTATTTCACGTATAAAGATAATGGCAAATCTTGATATTGCAGAACGGAGGATTCCTCAAGATGGAAGAATAAAGGTAAAAATACATGATCGTCTGCTTGACCTGAGACTATCTACATTGCCGACTGCATATGGAGAAAGTATTGATATACGATTATTGAGCAGCCATATCGAACTTGACTTACATCATTTGGGATTTAACAAAGAATATGCTCGACTTATTGATACCATTATGAAAAAGCCGCATGGAATGGTTCTTGTCACCGGTCCTACCGGAAGCGGGAAGACGAGTACGCTCTATACGTGTTTGAGTCAACTTAATAGGGATAATAGAAAAATTATTACTATCGAAGATCCGGTAGAATACTATTTGGAAGGTATTACACAGATGCAAACCAAGCAGAAGATAGGTTTTGATTTTGCTGCGGGGCTCCGTTCCATTCTGCGTCATGATCCGGATATTATTATGGTAGGAGAAATTAGAGATCGTGAAACCGCAGAAATTGCATTTAAAAGTGCCTTAACCGGGCACTTAGTATTTAGTACGTTACATACGAATAGGGCGAGTAATGTTATTACGCGTCTTATGGATATGGGGTTGGAACCCTACGTTATTGCCGATGCCTTAGACTGTGTTATTTCACAAAGACTTGTTCGCGTCCTCTGTGAACACTGTAAAGTACAGAAAGTTCTGCATGCAAGAGAAAAAGAACCTGATCAGCTCTATTATTCGGATCTTGAACATGGCAAAGACGGTTATGAAGCCGATGGATGTCCGTATTGTATCAAGACCGGATACCTCGGGAGAACAGTACTGAGTGAAATATTAATAATTGATAATGATATAAAAAAGCTTATTCATAATAGAGCATCGGCAGATACTATTCACGAAAAAGCAATCCACAAAGGGATGAAAACGTTGTGGCAGTCGGGACTTGAAAAAGTTCAAGAGGGAATCACGACAATAGACGAAGTCATAAAAGTGACTGCTTAATGGTTTTATCTCTGTCCTCATACATTGCCTTATTTTAACAAAGCAACACGCTGCGTAACATACCGGTACTTTCTTTTACGTAATCATTATCAGCATTTTTAACTCATACCGCATTTCTTGACATGCCTATAGACCTCTGTTATAATCCAGCCTTTCAGTCGGATAATGAGTGGTGATTTGCATACTGTAACTTCCTTAACCGACTAAACTTAATTAACTTACTGAATACGAATTATGGAGGCTGATTATGCATGAATCTTCCGAACGACTTCAAAAGTTACCACCATATCTATTTATAGAAATAGATCGTTTAAAGAGAGAAGCACGAAGTAAAGGACATGATATTATTGATTTGGGAGTAGGGGATCCCGATCTTAACACGCCTGAATTTATTATCGATGAACTCAACCGGCAAGCACGAATTCAGATAAACCAGCGCTATGCCCTTGATCAAGGTATTCCGGAATTGCGACAGGAGATTGCACGCTGGCTCAAAATGAGATTTAATATTGAAATGGATAGTGCAACAGAAATACTGCCTACCATTGGGTCGAAAGAAGCTATTGCACATTTTCCATTAGCTATTATCAATGAAGGGGACCTTGCGCTTATTCCTGATCCCTGTTATCCGCCTTATAAATCAGGTGTTCTCTTTGCCGGTGGTGAGTTTGAATTGATGCCATTACGAGCAGAAAATTCGTTTTTACCTGATCTGAGCAAACTTTCTGAGGGTTCTCTTACGAGAGCAAAACTGTTATATCTGAATTATCCCAACAATCCGACGTCTGCATGTGCGACAAAAGGATTTTATGAGGATGCAGTACGCATTGCAAAAAAATATAATATCATTATTTGCAGTGACCTTGCATATAGTGAAATGACCTTTGATGGATTTACCCCATTGAGCATTATGCAAATTAATGGGGCAAAGGATAGCGCAATAGAATTTCATTCTTTATCAAAAACCTATAATATGACCGGCTGGCGTATCGGGTTTGCCTATGGGAACAAAGAACTCATTCGATTATTATCAAAGGTAAAAGCTAATATCGATTCCGGGGTCTTTCAGGCTATTCAATATGCAGGCATACGAGCTTTAAGAGAAGGGGCTGCGACTGTTGAAAAAAATCTGGCAATTTATAAACAACGGCGTGATATCCTCGTTGAAGGGTTGCAATCTTTAGGTTATGAATTACAAGTACCGCAGGCTACTTTTTATTTGTGGATTAAAGTTCCGCGTCCGTATACCTCTGCTGATTTCTGTATGAAACTTTTACGTGAAGCACATATCGTCGTCACCCCAGGAAACGGTTTTGGACCGTCGGGCGAAGGATATTTTCGTATAGCCCTGACAATTGATTCAAAACGATTGCCACAAGTGATAGAGAGAATGCGCAAAATAAAATTGTAATGATAGGTTAGAGCAATTCATGCCGCGCCTGACGGCAGACAGGAATTGCCCGTTACGGTTAAATATAATACTATGGCACGGATTTTTCTCAGCTTAGGTTCAAATGTTGGCAATAGGGCAGAAACGGTGAGGAAGGCCGTTATTGCTATTTCACAATTAACGAGATGTGTTCTTATTAAGGAATCTCCGCTCTACGAAACGAAACCCGTAGCAGGGCCATTGCAAGAAGATTTTTTAAACCAGGTTATCGAAATTTGTTGCGACGTGGCGCCACTTTCTTTGTTAGACAGTTTTCAATCTATCGAAAAATCATTGGGAAGGCTACGAGCAGAACGTTTTGGCCCGCGGGCAATAGATATTGATATTTTGTTCTATGATAATCTCATCTTACATGATACCTATCTTACGGTGCCACATCCGCGTTTAACTGATCGTCTTTTTGTGCTCTGTCCTTTTTCTGATATCGCTCACGATTTTATTCATCCGGTACGCAAGAAGACAATCGGTACATTGATGCATGAACTTAAGGAGAGAGTCGGAGGCGATCAAAAAGTCCTGCGGATAGAAGGATAACGTTGTATGGTTATTAAAACTATTGCTCAATTACGGAAAATAGTAGCGATCCAGAGGAAAAAAGGCAAACGCATTGGTTTTGTGCCGACTATGGGATGTTTTCATAAAGGGCATTTGAGTTTGATGCGTTATGCGCGGAAAGAAAATGATGTTGTTATCGTCAGCATATTTGTTAATCCTACACAATTTGGCCCAGAAGAAGATTATAGGCAGTATCCGAGGAATTTGAAAAAGGATTGTCAAGATGCGCGAGGTGAAAAAGTCGATTATATTTTCTGTCCTTCGCTTGACGATATGTATCCATCACCATTTTTAAGCAGTATTAAAATCGGCAAGCTTTCTGAACTTTTATGCGGCGTGTCCCGACCGGGGCATTTTCAAGGTGTTGCAACCGTTGTGTGTAAGTTGTTCAATAGTGTACTTCCCGATTATGCGTATTTTGGGCAAAAAGATTATCAGCAGTTTTTAATTATACAACAGATGGTACGGGACCTGAATATTCCCGTACAGTTGAAAGTATGTCCGATTGTGCGTGAAGATGATGGCCTTGCCATGAGTTCCCGTAACGTTTATTTAAATCAACAAGAACGGGTGCGCGCATTATCACTCTATCAGTCACTTTCTGTAGCGCGCACATGTATAAAAGCAGGAGAAAAAGATCCACAAGCGATTATTTCTCAGATGAAAAAAAAAATAGAAGAACAGGTGGATAAGATTGATTATATTGCAATTTTGGGAGCAGAAAACTTTGACTATGTTGAAACAATACAAGGGAAGTTGTTTGTTGGTGTGGCGGCATATGTCGGAAAAACCAGGTTAATTGATAATATTATAGTAAGTGACGATACATTTTAGTGAGCTGCCCGCCGCCTGCCTGACAGCAGTTAGGAATGGATGGGCAAAAGCGAAACTAAAATGTAATGTCGGAACTTACCCCCACACCAATTGTGTGAGGGGTATGTATAAAGAACGAGCTATTTAAGATAATTGGTGTGGGGGTTTAATTCACAGACGGCCGAGCGGCCTATGCTTTACGTCGCATATTATGCTTCGTAAAGTATCTGCTCATTAAAGGAGTAAAAAGATGTTAGTAAGTATTTTAAAATCAAAAATTCATAGAGCGACAGTAACTGAGAGTAAAATAGAATATGAGGGGAGTATTACGATTGATGCAGCGCTCATCAAGGCTGCTCGTTTAATAGTTGGTGAAAAAGTGTTAGTGGTAAACTTAAATAACGGCGCTCGTGTAGAGACGTATGTTATTGAGGGGGGCGCAGGATCTGGTACCATTTGTGTCAATGGTGCTGCTGCTCACCATTTTAGTGTAGGCGAACTTGTTATTATTATGTCTTTTGCTCAGATGACCGAAGAGGAGGCAAAAGTATTTACGTCGACAGTAATTAAAGTGGATAGTAAAAATAAAACCAAAGGGTGACAATCATGATTGTTTCAAAAGAAGATCAAAAAATTAATAGTGACGAAAAATATAAGAAAAAAGTAACTGCAAAAATTAAAGAACTCCAGAAAAAACGCAATGCCATTATCTTGGCTCATAATTATCAACGTGATGAAATTCAAGATATCGCGGATGTCCGTGGCGATTCCCTTGCACTTGCTCGTGCGGCCAAAGATATTCAACAAGAGACAATCGTTTTCTGTGGAGTTCTTTTTATGGCTGAGAGTGCTGCAATCCTCAATCCGGAAAAGCTGGTGCTTCTTCCGGTGAGAGAAGCAGGCTGTCCGTTAGCAGAAATGGCTACTGTTGAAAAGTTGCGGCAGTATCGTGTTTCATATCCTGATGCAGCGGTCGTGTGTTATGTGAATTCAGCTGCTGAAATAAAGGCTGAGAGCGATATTTGTTGTACGTCCAGTAATGCGATTAAAGTTGTTCAGAGTCTTCCACAAAAAAGAGTGATTTTTCTTCCCGATAGAAATTTGGCACGTTATGTAGCGCAGCATGTTCCTGAAAAGGAAATCATCATTTGGCCTGGATTTTGTATTACGCATATGCGTGTTACAGAAGAAGAAGTATTGAAAGCGAAAAAAGAACATCCTGAAGCGGCGTTAGTAGCTCATCCAGAATGTGAACCAGAAGTCTTGCGACATGCTGATTGTGTTACGAGTACGGGGGGGATGTTTTCGTACATTAAATCATCACCGAAGAATGAGTTTATTATAACGACCGAGCAAGGCATGTTATATGGTTTGAAAAAAGAAAACCCGGATAAGCTTTTTTTTCTCCCTTCTAAACATTTGATCTGTGCGAATATGAAACTTACCACGCTTGGATGGGTGCTCAATTCATTAGAGACTCTTGTCTATGAAGTGCAGGTAGATACGGTGCTTCGTGAAAAAGCTCGTGGGGCTTTAGACAGAATGTTAGCAGTTACGTAAACAATCTTTATGAAAAAAATTAAAGTCGGAATAATCGGGTGTGGTACCATCGGCAGTGCCTTAGCCCACACGATACAAAAGAAATTTAGTCCTACTATCCGTGTAGCTTTTTTAGCTGATAGTAATGTCTTGCAAGCACGTTCTTTGCAAAAAAAACTATCTTCTGGTGTTAAAATTGCTCCCACTAAAGCAGTTATTCAGCACAGTGATTTTGTTATTGAAGCGGCATCGATAAAGGTTTCGTTTGACATTGCGTATTCCTGCTTGAAACTCAACAAAGACGTTCTCATTATGAGTATCGGTGGTCTCGTAAAAAAAGTGCATCAATTACGGCTACTAGGAAAAAAATCAAAAGGGACGCTCTATCTTCCTTCGGGAGCAATTTGTGGCATTGACGGTATATTGGCTGCCCAATGTGGTGGTATTACGAAAGCAACACTTACTACCCGTAAACCGCTTAAAGGATTGAGAGGGGCGCCGTATTTTGCATTGAAGAAAATAAATATTGATGCAATAAAAAAAGAAACGGTTGTTTTTAGTGGTAGTGCAGAAGAAGCAATCCGTTATTTCCCTAAAAATGTGAACGTAGCCGCTCTTTTGAGTTTAGCGAGCTTGGGTTCAAAAAAAACAAAGGTTCAAATCATAACATCTCCCAGTTTTACGTGTAATAGCCATGATATATGTGTAGAAGGAGCGTCTGGAAAAATAACCACGAAGACAGAAAATGTTCCCTCTCCTACTAACCCCAAAACCAGCTACCTTGCAATACTTGCTGCAGAGGCATTACTAAAGAAAAAATTCTCCTCGTTGAAAATAGGAACGTAAGCGAACGGTATGGATTACATTACGATCAAAGGTGCCCGCGAGCATAATTTGAAAAACATCAATGTACGCCTACCGCGTCATTCGTTTATCGTTATAACCGGGCTTTCTGGATCCGGGAAATCTTCGCTTGCATTTGATACCATTTATGCTGAAGGCCAACGACGGTATCTTGAAAGTTTTTCTTCGTACTCACGCCAGTTTCTTGAAAAAGTGAAAAAAGCAGATGTCGACTATATCTCAGGTCTTTCACCTGCAATTTCCATTGAGCAGCGTCAAATAAGCAAAAACCCACGTTCAACGGTTGGAACGGTTACCGAAATCTATGATTATCTCAGACTTCTCTATGCGAAAGTGGGGGATGTCTTTTGCTTTAAATGTGGACGAAAAGTCGAGCATCAAACCCGTGACGAAATATTCCGAGCAGCAATAAACATTGGAAAAGGAAAGCCAATTTCTATTTACGCGCCAATGGTACGGGGGAGAAAAGGAATCTATAAAGATTTTATCGCAGGAATAAGAAAAAAAGGTTTTACAAAAGTAAAAATAGACGGAACCCTTTATGATGTTAATAACAAAATTACTATAAAGAAAAATGTGCGACACTCAATCGAGGTATTAATCGATCGTGTGATAATAGAGAAACAAAGTGAAAAAAGAATCTCTGATTCATTGAACACCGCATTAAATATGGCGGGAGGTTTATGTGTGATACAGGAAGAGAGGGGCCGTAAACAGTTGATGTTCTCTGAAACAATGAGTTGTCCAGAGTGTGCTGTCAGTTACAGTGAATTTACACCAAATATGTTTTCTTTTAACAGTCCGTATGGTGCCTGCACTGTGTGTCATGGATTAGGAAAGGTTTCAAATATTGTATCTACATTGGTCATAAAGGATGAAAGCAAACCGCTTCTGAGGGGAGCGCTTAATCCCGATCTGTTTTTTTCGTATAATAAATATTTTATTGAAGATTTAGTTACCGAATTAATGGACTCTTACACATTTGACCTTTCGACTCCCTATAGTGATTTATCAGATGAGGTCAAAGATGCCTTTTTTTGGGGAAATGACGACGTGGACGGATTATTTGATGAATTACGAGATCAAATGAATAAAACATCATCAGAAAATATACGAAATAAATTACGGAAGTTTATAGATGAAAATATCTGTCCATGTTGCAAGGGAACACGCCTGAAGGATGAAAGTAGGGGAGTAAAGCTGAAGGGAATTCATATTGCCGATCTATGCGCTCTTTCTATCGATAAGGTAAAGAGATTTTTTGATCATTTACAATTAACAGCACAGAAACGATCTATTGCAGAACCGATACTTAAAGAGATTAGGGAACGATTGAAATTTCTCGTCAATGTCGGCGTTGGATATCTCAGTGTAGACAGACGCATTGCTACCTTAGGCGGTGGAGAAATGCAAAGGATTAAAATAGGAGCGCAAGTGGGTATCGGTCTGTCAGGGGTTTTGTATGTATTGGATGAACCAAGCATTGGGCTTCATCCGCATGATAACCATAAACTTCTTAACACATTGCTTGTATTGCGTGACTTACGTAATACGGTCATTGTCGTTGAACACGATGAAGAAACAATACGAAAAGCTGACTTTGTTGTCGATCTGGGGCCAGGTGCGGGTGAGCAAGGAGGGAAAATTATTGGTAAGGGGACAATGAAACAATTTATGAAGAGTCCTCGTTCACTGACGGCACAGTATCTTCGTCATGAAATGCAGATTGACATACCACAATATCGTAAGCCCTATAAAAAGGGTGAGTGGATCGTTATTACGAAAGCGTCGGAACATAACTTAAAGGAAATTGATGTGAAAATTCCTTTGGGTCTTTTCACCTGTATAACGGGTGTTTCTGGTTCGGGAAAAAGTTCACTTATTCACGACACCCTGTCGGTTGCCCTTCATAATAAGCGGTGGAAAACTCACTATGCGGTTGGCAGACATGAAGCAATTAGCGGTGATGAGCACATTAATAATGTTATTGAAATAGACCAATCTTCCATTGGCCGTACCCCTCGATCGAATCCTGCTACGTATATTGACTTATTTGTTCATATTCGAAAACTTTTTGCTTCGCTTCCCGACGCACGGCTGCGGAGCTATTCGCCAGGAAGATTTAGTTTTAATGTCAAGGGAGGGCGTTGCGAAGCCTGCCAAGGAGCTGGGGTTAAGAAACTGACCATGAGTTTTATGCCGGATATTTATGTTGTGTGTGAAATATGTAATGGCAAGCGTTACAACGATCAAACGCTTACCATTACCTATAAAAATAAAAACATTAGCGAAGTCTTAAATATGTCGGTACGCGAAGCATTAGAATTTTTTTCATCTATACCACTGGTAAGAGAAAAACTTGCTGCCTTAGACAAGGTAGGGCTTGCGTACATTAAATTAGGGCAATCATCAACGACATTGTCGGGAGGTGAAGCACAGCGGGTAAAACTAGCAGCAGAACTTGCAAAAAAACATGAAGAGAGAACATTATATCTTCTTGATGAACCGACAACAGGATTACATTTTCATGATATTAAAAATCTATTAAAAGCACTCCTCAAATTACGTGACAGCGGCAATACCGTTGTTGTGATTGAACATAATTTGGATGTTATTAAAATGGCAGATTATATTATCGATCTTGGTCCCGGCGGTGGTGAGGCGGGAGGATATATTGTCGCACAGGGGACACCAGAAGAGATTGTGCGGGCCACGCGTTCGTATACCGGTAAATATCTTAAAAATTATTTGAACCTTTGATGTTAATTTGTTATAGTAAACCCCGTTAGAGAGCAATGCACGCATAATTTTTTACGTAATAATAACGTAATCGGAATCGTTACATCATTGTTAGTTTTCTTCTTTTCCACCCCATCCTCTAACGGGGTAAACCCCATTAAAGAGCGACGCTACAATTGATGCTATATTCTGAGATACCATTATGTTAGAATATAGGCAAAGATTTGAGAAATAAGTTAATTTCATTTTTAAACGGGGTAAAACAATTTCATTCGGTTAGTAACGGGTATAATGTACGTTCATGATATTTTAAAGAGATAGGAGATTATGGGAATTGTTACTATATTTACCAAGGGAGGATTTTTAGTATATTGCATCCTTTTATGTTCAATCTTTGCCTTAAGTAGTTTTATTGAACGCCTCATCACCCTTCATAATTATAAAATAGATTGCGACGATTTTTTAGAAAAAATCGAACGTTTTGTTCGGCACGATAATATTAAACAAGCACTGACACTCTGCAGGGAATCTAACTCACCGATTGCTCGAATTGTCCAGACCGGTCTCACCCATATGGGAACATCACGAGAAAAAATGACTGTTTTACTTGAAGAGGCGGCATTACAAGAATTCCCTCACTTGGAATCAAAATTGGGAATTATCGCTACCGTAGCACACATTTCACCACTGCTTGGTTTATTGGGAACGGTGAACGGTATGATTAGAGCATTTCAAGTCATTTATGAAAAATCTCAAACGACCGGATTAGCCTCTCCTGCAGATCTTGCTCAGGGCATTTGGACGGCTTTAATTACCACTGCGCTTGGACTTGCCGTTGCTATTCCGTCGGTTGTAGCATATAACTATTTATTCCATAGAGTTCAAAAAATTAAACATGATATGGAAAAAGCTGCTACAAAAGTTTTAACATTTATCTTATAGTGTATGAAATTTCGTCACGAAATTCAAAAGGCCCAGCTCAGACCCGATATCACACCATTAATCGATGTTGTTTTTCTTTTATTAATATTTTTCATGCTGTCATCTCGCTTTGTCTATACGACGAACATTAAAGTGAAATTGCCTCGAGCGCAAACCAGTCAGGCTGTTCATGATACTATTGTCACCATTACTATTACGAAAGATAGCGAGTTGTTTTTAGATGATAAATATATTATGTTTTCCGACTTACATAAAATATTTAAAGCGATGGAAAAAGGGAAAGTGGCGATCGTTGCGGATAAAGATACCCCTTTTGGTTCTGTTATTAAGGTGTGGGATTTTGCCCGTAAATATAAGCTTAAAGAAATTAATATACGAACGGATACCTAAATGAAAACATACCTTAGCGAACCTGCCCGTCCCTGCTTGTCCGGCAGGCGGCAGGCGGGCGAAGGTGAAGATAAGGTATAAGTTTGAATTTACCCAGCACTAATCTTTTTTGAATTAGTTGTGGGTGAATTCTAAATAGATATACTAAAATCAATGCGCTAATTTTTGATAAAAAGAGTGAATTAAAAATTAGTGCTGGGTTGAATTCGCAGATATGATTTATGTCGTACAATATACTCCATAAATCATGTGCTCATGCAACAAGGAGGTCTCTATGATTACAGAAATTGGTATTACTGCAGGTGACATATTACATGTTTTGGACAAAAAATCTCCTGTCATTCTTAAAGAAGTGCTTAAAGAAATTGATGCGCCACATGATTTAATATTAATGAGTTTAGGATGGTTAGCTCGAGAAGGACATGTGAATGTTATAAAGAATGGGGATGACTATACTATTAAACTTGTCTAGATCAACAGGGTAACGGAGTGACTGCATATGGATTATATTATTATTCTAACGACATTTCCCAACAAGGATGAAGCTTCAAAGGTCGCTCAATGTTTATTGGAGGCACGAGCAGTCGCCTGTGCAAATATTATTGATACTATTTCTTCTCGCTTTTGGTGGCAAGGAAAAATAGATAATGCCAGTGAGACACTGTTAATAGCAAAAACTGAAAAAACCTATTTTAGCCGTGTCGAGTCGATTATTAAAAAACATCATTCATATGACGTGCCTGAAATAATTGCATTACCCATACTTGATGGGTCCAAAGACTATTTGGATTGGATCAGTGAGTCGATTGAAAAGAAATAAAACTTATAAAGAAAAGGTCTGTAATGGCAATTTTTGAATATCGCGCGAAAGAAGGCCCCGCAAAGATTATCACCGGTACGGTTAGAGCAGACAATGAAGCGGCCGCTGTCCTTCAGCTATCTTTAAAAAAAATTGTGCCGCTTGAACTAAAAGAGATACGTAGTGATACCACCGAAAAAAAAGCCTCTCATTTCAAAGTACAAAAAGTTACACTGAAAGATACGTACACCTTTACCTATCAATTAGTTGACCTCTTGGGCTCGGGTTTAACACTTCATAAAGCGTTAGATACTATTGTTACCCAAGTAGAAAAAACGCGGCTTAAAGAAATATTGTCGGATGTTTCTCGTCAGGTTAAAGGTGGAATGAGTTTTTCAAAAAGTTTAGAAATGTACAAAAAGATTTTCAACGTCTTTTATATTAACATGATACGTGCCGGTGAGGCGAGTGGTAGACTTGAGCACGTTTTAATGCGACTTGCGACGACATTAGAAAAAGAGGATGATTTTAGAAACCGTATTAAACAAGCATTTGTCTATCCTTCTTTAATAGGCATCTGTGGTATTGCTACGGTCATTGCCATTCTCACTTTTGTTATTCCACGCTTGGAGTCAATGTATGCTGATTTAGGACAAGGATTACCATTTATTACCATGCTGGTTATTAAAGCGAGTCATGGATTTCTTACTCTCTGGTGGTTTATTGCATTGATAGCAATTGTATTCGTATGGTGGATTAAAAGGCAAATAGCCAACACTGAGACAGCAAGTACGTTATTTGATTTTATGGTAATGAAAATTCCTGTCTGGGGGCATCTTATGCACAAAGAAGAAATAGGACGCTTTGCCAGAAGTTTGGGGATGCTTCAGGAGGGGGGCCTTACTATATTAGAATCATTATTAGTTGCAAAAGATATATTGCGGAGCGCTGCACTAAAAAAAGATATTGGCTGTGTACATGATAAGGTGCGTAATGGTAGTAAAATACATGTTGCAATGAAAGAGATGAAATCTTTTTCGCCACTTATTATTAATATGGTTGCCACGGGGGAAGAAAGTGGTATGCTCTCTAAATCATTGGAACGTGTGGCTCATTCGTATGAAAAAGACGTTGATATGCAGATTAAAGTTATTACGACGTTAATAGAACCGTTATTGGTATTATGTATTGGTTTGCTTGTTGGTATCATTGTGATTAGTATGTTGCTGCCAATATTTCAAATTAACATTTTTGTTAGATGATAACAGTGGAGGGCATATGAGAACAAATAAGGGGTTCACCCCGTTAGAGAATGAAGTAACAGGGAACAGGAGTAACAATGGTGTCACTATGCCGATTAAGTTATTATTACGTAAAAAGTTATTTACGCGTCGCTCTCTATCGGGGTTCACGTTAATAGAAATTTTATTAGTTGTTCTTATTATTGGTATTTTAGCAGGACTGGTTATTCCAAATATGGTAGGGCGGGGAGAAGAGGCGCGTCGCGAAGGAGCGATGGCGGATATTCATGGCGGCATTGGTGCAGCCCTTGATTTATATGAACTCGATACCGGTACCTATCCTGCGCGGTTAGAAGATTTAATTACGGATCCTGGTTCAGTCAAGAATTGGCGTGGCCCGTATGTAAAAAGAAGACTTCCGAAAGACCCATGGGGAAATGAATATAGTTACAAGTATCCAGGGATTAATAATACCGCTTCCTACGATCTAAGTTCTCGTGGGTCAGATGGGCAAGAAGGAACAGCGGATGATATTTCTAATTGGGATACTGACTAAGGGGTTGTTCGTAAATTGATACATTATTCAATAGTTATATTGTGATAATACGTAAAAGGCTATTTAAAAAGCGTTCCACCGGGTTCACCCCGTTAGAGAAAAAACGGTGAAAAAAGGTTATAAAAATAACATATGTGATACGAAATGCTTACTCTTAAAATGGCACATTCTACTAACGGACGCACTCTAACGGGATTCACGTTAATTGAAATATTACTTGTTGTATTATTAATAAGTATCTTTACCGGCCTCGTTATTCCTCGCGTTGGCGTTCTTTTTTTTAATTATGAACTCCATAGCACTATAGAAAAGATTGAAAAATTAATTCACTATGCTCAGCAGAGCCCTGTGCTGGATGGGACTGTGTATAAAATGTCTATAGAAAGAGAAGAAAAACGCTTTTCTCTTTTTAGTCAACAGAAACAGGATAAGAAAGAGGAATTTGAGAAGATTACAGGAAAAGGTTCCTTTTCAATACGATTACCCAAAAACATGGAACTTTCTGATTTGACGTCCGATGAAATTTTTTTCTTTCCCGATGGTTCATCAACAATTGCCCAATTTTCAATTTGTTACAATAATGATCAAACAGTATCATTTACAATACCAGGCTACTTATTTGGTTTGAAAGTAACCTTTCGGGAATAATAGTATATTGATTATGTATAGACCGATAATACAAAAAGCATGATGCTATGAGACGATTACCTCTTTTAAAACAAAAAAAAAGGTATTTTATTGTTTGAAGTATTACTGGCTATTCTTATTCTATCGATTGGCATTACCGCTTCTCTTCAGGCATTCCGGCATATTATAGAAATAACAAAACGTTCACAAGAATATTTCGATGTACGTTTAATAGCTTCTGATTGTTTATTCGAACTTTTTACTACACCAAAATTAGCAAAACAGATGATCGTAACAAAAGGAAAGAAAAAGTTTAATAATAAAAACCTTACCGTACGTAAGGAATACTCATATCAATATGAATGGGATGATGTTGCTTTGTCTCGTGGCAACGAAGATGGCGGTACCGACAAAGGAGACGTTAGTTCTGAAGCAACAACAGTATCCTATAAAAAAGCGACCACGTATATTTTGCTTAATGACAATACAGTATTTGATGTTGAAACATTTCATGCCCTCAGAGAAAAAGGTAATTAATGAAAGCATCTGCAATAAAATTTAGGGCTGGATTTACCCCGTTAGAGAATAACTATCAAAAAAGATATTCAATACGTTAACGAGATAGTAAGAGCCTACATATGAGAGAAAACTATAATACACATGGACGCACTCTAACGGGGTTTACTCTCATAGAATTTCTGCTCGCTATAACGTTATTTTTAGTAGTCAGTTCAAGTTTATATCTTGCTCTGCAAAGTGGTCTTATGCTCTATAAGCGAGGGGAGGTAGGACTGTCGTCCTATCATAGAACAACTCATTTTTTAAATTCAATTTCACGTGAATTACGAAATGCTGTTCAATATTCTTCTGTGCCTTTCGAAGGCAAGAAAACGAGTATGTCATTCCCTGCGGTATTAGGAAGATATACGAAAGATAATAAATGTGACGATTTCGTTCATATTGAATATACCTTTGCTTCAAAAAAGTTAGTTAAAAAAGAAAAATCACTATCCCGCAAGAATGAAAAGGAGACAAAAACGAACATCCTTCCGTCGTATCTTAAGAATATTTCATTTCAGTATGGTTTTTTTAGCGAAACTGATGAATCAATAGTATGGAAGGATACGTGGTCTGCTGAGGATCAACAATCCATTCCGCAAGCAGTGAAAGTTACTGTATGGATTACTTTTATCGATAATGGACGAGGAGAAAAGGGAGATAAAACAATTGAGAAGAAAATTTGGATTCCCCATGGTCAATGGGGAAGAGAAGAGAATACATAATTATAGCGGTTCTATTCTTATTGTATCGTTATGGATTTTGACTATTTTTGTACTCTTGGTGTTATCGTTAGGGTACCGCAGTAATTTAGAGGCGACATTATCGGTACGTGAGAAAGAATACTTTGACGCTGAACAGATACTTTTTTCAGGTATTAATGTTGCCCGCTATTATATTAATGCCGATGAAGAGCCAAGCGTTGATAGTACGTATGATACGTGGTATAATCAAATTAAAATTGCAGAAGACGTATGGCCGAGCGGTAGTCTCTCGATACGTATTGTTGATGAAGAAAGTAAAATTAGTATTAATCAGGCCAAGGAACGTGAACTAACGTCACTTTTTTTATATATTGAAGAAGAAATAGGTGCTATTGAAGTATCCACAGAAGATCTTGTCAGTAGTATTCTTTATTGGCGCGGTGACAGTTCAATAAAGGGCAAAAGTTCTCTCGGGTATGATTATAAAAAAGAACCATTCGAGTCTCTTGAAGAATTATTACTTTTACCTGATATAACAGAGGCAGATTTTGTTCTGATTAAAGACTATCTGACGGTGTATACAGATTCAGGCAATACGGGTATACTTACCATAAATCTAAATACAGCATCTTTGCCCGTTTTAAAATCAGTAATTATTAGTTTATCCGGCGATGAACAGCGAAAGAAGGAGCTCTTTAAACATATCGTAGAATTTCGATTGAAGGCCGGAGAATATAATGAAGCAAATAATGAAGGAGACGGGCAGAAGAGCGAAGAGAGGGAGCAATATTATTTTACGGACAAGGATTTAACTGCTCATAATTTTTTGGCTTGTCTTGGCATGTCGAGCGATGTTATTAATATTTCACTTGTCATACAGCTTTTGCAGCATTGTACTATTGATTCAAAATATTTTTCTGTTACTATTGATGTTACTATAAAAAATAGACCTCGATTTAGAACAGTCGAGGTGATGCTGGGCCCCGCACGCGGAGGAGTGGGTGGTAGCGAGAGTGAAGGAATGTTAGATGTTTTTTCATGGAGAGAATTATAGCATATGGCAAAATACAACAAAGAATTCTTAGGCATTGAATGGACGGGAAATTTCATTAAGATTGTTACGGGCATTATTAGTGGGAATGTCAGTAAAATCAATATTATTGGGTCGTATAAGATTGCGGAATTGAATGACGATAAAATCGTTGAGAAAATAAAAGCATCAACAGAGCAATGTCAAAAGATTTCTAAAACGTTTTTGCTTGTTTCACGAAGTACGGTTATTGTACGCTATCTTAAGCTTCCTTCCACAGAAAAACAAGAAATTCAAAAGATGGTCGACCTTCAAGTAGAACGTCATTTTCCCTATTCATTGCAAGAAATGTACTATGATTTCGTTTGCTTTGAGACTGAGAAAAAAGGATATTCTCATATTGTGCTGACGGCAATAAATAAAAAAGAATGCGACAGAATCATCCGTATTATGGTACAGAGCGGTCTTAAACCAGATCTTTTAAGTGTTTCAACGTGGGGAATTGTCTCAGCCTATCTCCATTCGTCTCTTTATAATCCGGCACATACGCGATATGTAGCGCTTATTGATACCGCATATGATAGAACAGAGTTTATTATTATGTATGGTTCTATGGTCTTACATACACGGACTATCAGCAATGAAGTTGATTTTACTCTTACCTCGAAACAAGCTGCCTTTATGGAACAGATAATCGCTGAACTCAGATATACCTTAGACAGACTCGAGAAAGAAAGAGGGGGTATCGTCGTCAATACAATTATTGTTGGCCATACCTTGGTATCCGCAATTCCCAGTTTTAAAGTAAATTTTTCAAAGGATGCTACCGTGCTCAGTCTTGAGGATTATTGTAAATCGTCCGTGCAGGGAAATTTCAATTGTGTGCAGGAATATAATCTCAGTCTTCTCCCAATATCGGGCATGGCACAACTGATGCATTCTCCAACAGTTAACCTATTGCCGCCTTCATTAAAAAAGCAAAGTGTGGTACGTGAGACTCGGGGGGGGAGACTGTACGCTGCGATCCTTGCTGTGTGTATCTGTCTCGTCGTTTTGATAGGGACCCTTACTTTTCTATACCAGAAATATACGTATGTAAAAAATATTGAGCGTGAGCTATCTCGTCTTACTCCTGAGGCACAAAGTGTAACCGTAGCGATTAAAAGAATTGGTATTATTAATACGGTCAAACAAGGACAGGTGTTTCCTCTTTCAATGCTGAGCGAGCTTTATAAAATTATTCCGCAAAATATATTTTTGGCATTATTAGAGTATGATATTTCTCACGGCGTGAGCTTTCGAGGAGTTACCACGGATATGTCGCACGTTTCTGATTTATTGCTTATTTTGCAGAAATCTCCCTATTTCAAGAATGCGGAGATTAAATATGCCAAAGAAAAGATTATTAATAAGCAGGAACGTATTGATTTTGAAATATTTTGTCCCTATGGCACGGTAGAAAAATAATAGTTATGATGAAATACATTAAAATAACAAAGATTCGTGTAGTGCTCGTAATACTAAGCATTGTACTGATAGCGTATATTTTTGTCATGATTCCTCTCGGGAAGGGATGGAAAGATCTTGAGCGGCGCATTGATAAAGCGAATATTCAATATCTGCGTGGTTCTCAAACGGTGCGTTGTTTTGATGATTCGCTGCGGCAATTTAAGGAATATGAACGTAAAATGAAACAAACAAAGTCGAATGAAGAAGAAGTGGCTTTATTCCTTAAAGAGATCGAATTGTTTATTAAACAGGTAAAGGTTGACATAAATGATATTAAGCCGCTTCCCGATGAAATGCGTGAAGAGACTCATGTTTTTTTAATTAAGGTTTAACTCGAATGCACTATTCAGGATCTTGTCGTTTTGTTGCATACCATTGCATCTTCTCAGACACTTATTCGTGTTGAGAAAATGGATATGACGACACAAAGCTATCAGCAGAGCAAACTCACCGTTACATTAGTCTTTTCCAAAACATTTCTTTTGTAACTAATGTTTTTTAGATTTTAGGCGGGCTCGTTGCACAAAATACTTGTGCAGACGATGACGAGTTGTTCCTTAAATGATGTGATAGTGACGCATCAAAATATATCGTATGATTTTGTTTTAATTGATATTCTTTATCATTGATAGTACACATTACTTCACCTTTTACGACCCAATAGAATCGTTCCACACCTCTTTCAAGTCTATCGGCTTTTATCTGGCTCCCCGTATCAAGTGTAAAAAGTACAGGAACAATTTTTTTATGTGTCGTATTGGTTGTCAGCACTTCCAATTTTACTGAATCGGTAACATGCGTAATAGTATCTTCGCTCGGTTCATGTTGTGCAATGTCTGCTACACGCATATCTAACTTTTCGTATAATTCTCCGATGCTCACACCAAGTGCTTCTGCAATTTTTTGATGCGAATCTACCGTACCGGTCATGACGCCAGTTTCAATACGTGAAAGTGATGCTTGTGCAACACCCGTGGTTTTAGCTAATTCTACTAAGGTAATTTTTTTAAGTTTTCTGATTTCTCTAATTTTATCTCCTAATTGACTCATGAATTGAACTCCTTGGCTTTAGATATTGTGTTAAATGAATTAACAAAATTATTTTATTATAGCATAATAAAAATGCATAACAATAAAAATATATTAACTAATCCGCATATTTTATTTCATAAATGAGTATTATTAAAACTAGCAAATACTTTTATCAATTATTCATATACATTGCACCTTTAATATCTATTATGGCTCATTCGATCATACCATATTTATTCATTTTTTCTGACATTAGTTCCATAACTGTTTGAAAACAAACAAGTAAAGAGATGCAAATAATATGTATAATATGCAAATATAAATTGACAAAAAAGCAATAAGTGGTATAATATCTTTCATATTTTTTAGAAAGGAGGTGAGATTATGATGAAGAAAGTATTTTGTTTTATACTGATTCTAACCGCAACTTTCGTAGTTAATTCAAGTATAACGGCTCCTGTTTATGCACGAAGCAATACGCAAACAGAGACAGAAGTAATTGAAGTTCCTGTGGCAAATATAAATACTGCATCAGTCGATGAGCTTCAAATGATTAGTGGAATCGGCCCTACATTAGCCACGCGGATCATTCGTTATAGAAGTGAAAATGGTAAATTTAGCACTGTTGAAGATATTATGAAAGTGAAAGGCGTAGGAACCGCCAAATTTGAAAAAATTAAAGAACATTTAAAAGTATAGGAGGTAATCGAAGAGAAAAGGAATTGAACTATATAGCTTTGGTGGAGGCAAAAGGGGACGTCGGTTATCGATGTCCCCTTTTTAATAGGGAGGGTCTATTAACATAATGTACCAATTTAACTTGCTAATATTTCGCCTTTTTGGTAAAATCATCAAACTTTTAAGCGATGGGTGTGTATAAAGTTAGAAAATTGCTATATCTTACTGATAAAATTAAACTTATAATCAAGTAGTTAAAGAATGTCTCAAAACATTATTACCTTTCAAGAGCTAATTCAAAAACTCAACAACTTTTGGTCACAAGGGAACTGTCTCATTGCGCAGCCTTACGATCTTGAAGTTGGCGCAGGGACTTTTTCACCACATACCTTCTTGCGTGCCCTCGGGCCTGAACCATGGAATGTTGCCTACGTTGAGCCGTCACGGAGGCCTACTGATGGTCGCTATGGAGAAAACCCGCTCCGCACACAACATTATTATCAGTATCAGGTAATTTTAAAACCATCACCAGACAATATCCAGGAAATATATTTAGAGAGCTTACGATCGATAGGTGTCGATATTGACAATCATGATATACGTTTTATGGAGGATGATTGGGCTTCTCCGACACTGGGTGCATGGGGACTTGGATGGGAAGTATGGCTCGATAGTCTCGAGATCACACAGTTTACTTACTTCCAGCAATGTGGTGGTATTGACCTTGAAGTAACCCCGTGTGAAATTACCTATGGATTAGAACGTATCGCAATGTTTTTACAGGGCAAAGAGTCGATGTTCGATATTATGTGGAATAGAAATGTTACCTACGGCGATGTCCATTTACAAGGAGAGAAGGAATTTTCTCAGTTTAATTTTAAGGAAGTAAATATTGAATATACGACGCGCTATTTTAGTGAATATGAGGAGGAAGCAAAACGTTTATTGAAGAAAAATCTTGTATTGCCTGCGTATGATTTTTGCCTTAAAGCTTCTCACGTGTTTAATCTTCTCGATGCACGCGGCGCGATTAGTGTGAATGAACGGCAGCGGTACATATCGCGGATACGGAGTATTGCTCGTTTATGTGCGGAAAAATTTTTAGAAAAAAGGGAAGCATTAGGATTTCCACTTTTGCATAAAAAACAATATGGCAACAAAAAGAAGAAAAAATAATCCACAGGATCTTGTCTTTGAGATTGGTATGGAAGAATTACCGGCTTCTTATTTTGATTGTATTTATAGCCGCAGAGAAAAAGTTTGCGAGTTATTAAAATCACACGGTCTTTCTTTCGAAGATTGTAAGATGTACATCACTCCGCGCCGCATCGTTTTTCATGTCATTGGATTGCATCCCATTCAAGCGAAACAAGAAGTACTTATCAAAGGGCCGGCATATGAAAAATGTTATGATACAAAAGGAAAAGCGACGAGCGCACTACTTGGTTTTTTGAAAAGTAAAGCAGTGGGGCCGGGAGATCTCATAGAAATAAAAGATGAAAAGCGTCACTGTGTTGCCGTAAAGAAAATTTCTGGTGGGAAGAAGACAGAACTGGTACTGAAAGAGATACTCCCTCGCTTTTTAGAACTATTTACTTTTCCCCGCACTATGAAGTGGAATGATTCGAACATTCGCTTTCCTCGTCCGATTCGTTGGATTCTTTGTCTCTACGGCAAAAAAACGGTTGCCTTTAAATGTGCCGGACTGGTTGTTTCAAACATAACATATGGTCATCGCTATAATGCTCCGGGGAAGATTAAAGTTACCAATGCAAAAATGTATTTTACTAAAATTAAAAAAGGCAAGATCATCTTAGATGAACAGGAAAGAATAAGTATTATCAGAAATTTGTTAGCAAAAGAGGGGAAACAATTACAATTAAAAATCGACCGTTTTGATAAAGATTTGATCGAAATTGTTGCGCGTTTATGTGAATCACCAATGCTTGTGGACGGATATTTCAAGGAGAAATATCTTAACCTTCCAGCGGACGTTCTTGCGACGTGCATGAAAAAACATCAAAAGATTTTTGCCTGCTATTGCAAAGATAACGATCAGCTTGATAAATGTTTTATTGCTGTCCTTGATGGGACGAGAAGAAATGTCCAGAGTATTGTACAAGGCTATGAGCGGGTGCTTGAATCACGCCTCCGCGATGCGGCATTTTTCATCGAAGAAGACACGAAAAAACCATTAGCGAGCAACCGGGAAAAACTGAAAGAAGTAGTCTTTTTAGGATCGTTAGGGACGTATTATGATAAGTCTGTACGGCTAGAACGTTTGTGTGATTTCCTGATAACGAACATGCCTCCGGCAGTTTGTACTGAAAAAAACAAAAATCATCTAGCAATTGCAGCCCGGTTATGTAAAGTTGATTTAGTAACACATTTGGTCTTTGAATTTCCCGAACTACAAGGTGTTGCCGGTCGTGAATATCTAAAGCGAGAACAATGTCCTGAGGAACAATATCGTGCGGTGAGCGATCATTATGTACCGCGTACACTCAATGAAAACATATCACAACCATCAGATATTACCGATACGCTTAGTGCACTTTTAGGGGTTGCCGACCGTATTGACACATTGATCGGTGCATTAGGGTTGGGAATTGAAGTCTCGGGAAGCGAGGATCCCTATGCCTTACGGCGTATATCGGGCGGGATGGTCAAACTTATCAGAAACCGTTGCTTGACTTTTTCGTTCGACCAGTTAATACAATGCGCATACAATATGTATGAAGGAGAGCTTAAAGTTGATTATGCAACTCTGTCTGCACAGGCAAAGAATATCGTTAAAGAGAGAATTATTTATGAGACACAGGAAGTGGCAGGGTCTGTCGAGCGTATGATTGTCGACGCTGTTTTACAAAGTTCATATGATGATATTTATAATGTTTTTGAACGTATTTCTGTACTCAAAGATATGTACCGCCATAAGGTACAACGGAAATCCTTCCTGCAGGCGTGCAAGGTTGTCGAACGGACAGGAAATATTGTCAAATCGTATAAAAAACAATTACAAAGCCATGTTCTTTGCAATTTACTCCATGAGCCATTGGAACAGGAACTGTATGAAGTGTATGAAGCGAAGCGAGGGGAATTCAAACGTTGATTAAAGGCAAAAAATATAATGATGCAACCTGCTTGTATGCCGAGGCATTTTTTGATATAGTACACAGGTTTTTTGATCAAGTACTGGTCAATGTTAAGGATGCAACGATACAAGAGAATCGAATGTTGTTGTTGAGATATGTTAATGAATTGCTTACCAAGGAGGTCGCCGATCTTAGATTGATTCAAGGGCTAACAACTGTATAACTATCAATAATGTATTGTAGTGAACCATAATAACCAAGGGGAGTAATCAGAATGAGTAAGAGCACAAAGAAATCAGCAGCGAAGAAAAAGAAATACGTTTATTTTTTTGGCGGCGGCAAAGCAGAAGGCAGCGCCAAAATGAAGGAATTATTAGGTGGCAAAGGGGCTAATCTTGCGGAAATGTCAAGTATCGGTGTTCCGGTGCCGCCCGGTTTTACCATTTCGACCGATGTATGTGAATATTACAATTCACACGGAAAGAAAAAGCCTGACGGTTTAGATAAAGAAATTGAACGTAATATCCAAAAAATTGAAAAAACTATGGGAATGAAATTTGGGGATAAGGATAATCCGCTTCTCGTGTCAGTTCGTAGCGGTGCTGCGGTCTCGATGCCGGGTATGATGGACACCGTATTGAACCTTGGTATTAATGACGATGTGATTATCGGATTAACGAAAAAGACGAAAAACGAACGTATGGCATGGGATTCATATCGTCGTTTTATTAATATGTTTGGTGATGTGTGTATGGGGGTTGATCACGAGTATTTTGAACACGAATTAACACGCATTAAGAAAAAATACAAGCGCAAACTAGATACTGATTTAAAGACTCAGGAACTTAAGGAAGTGGTCGCCGCGTATAAAAAGGTATATAAAAAATCTGTTGGTAAAAATTTTCCAACCGATGCCCGCGAACAACTTGGCTATGCCATAGATGCTGTCATTGGTTCATGGAATATTCCCCGTGCTGTTGCCTATCGCAATATTAATAAACTTCATGGCTTAAAAGGGACTGCGGTGAATGTTCAAGCAATGGTATTTGGTAATATGGGGTCGAATTCAGGGACCGGGGTTGGTTTTACCCGTAACCCAGCAGATGGTACAAATAAATTTTTTGGTGAATATTTAATCAATGCACAAGGTGAGGACGTGGTTGCTGGTATTCGCACTCCTGAACAGATTGCCTCCTTGCAGAAGAGAATGCCCAAAATTTATAAAGAGTTAGATACTATTCGTCATAAATTGGAAAAGCATTATCGGGATATGCAGGATATTGAATTTACCATTCAGGAAGGGAAACTTTTCATGTTGCAAACACGGACCGGCAAGCGTACGGGGCTTGCTGCAGTGAAGATTGCCGTGGATATGGTAAAGGAAAAGCTCATTACGGAAGAGGAGGGGCTCAAGAGGATTGAGGGGGATCATCTTAACCAGCTTCTCTTTCCGATTCTTGATCCAAAGGCTAAAGTGGCGGCTATTGCTGCAAAACGGATAATTGCAAAGGGGCTCCCTGCAGGACCTGGTGCCGCGAATGGACTCGTTGTATTTACGGCGGATGATGCCGTGCGTTGGGCACAGGAAGGTAAAAAGGTTATGTTGGTAAGAAAAGAAACATCTCCTGAAGATGTCAGTGGTATGTGGGCAGCACAGGCTATTTTAACGTCAACCGGAGGTATGACTTCTCATGCAGCTGTTGTTGCGCGAGGCTGGGGTAAATGTTGTGTCGTTGGGTGTGGCGCGCTTAACATTGATTACACGAAAAAAAATATGACCGTGGGGAGCAAAATTGTTAAAGAGGGTGATGAAATTTCAGTTGATGGTTCAACAGGGGAAATTATCCTTGGCCATGTAGGTACGTCTTCTTCACCAGTTGTTTCGGGTATTGCTGAAGGCAATAAGAAAGCACGGCAACATCCGATATGTATAATATTCCTTGAAGTAATGAAGTGGGCTGATAAAGTGCGCAAAATCAAAGTTCGTACCAATGCCGATTCACCTCGAGATTCACAGGTTGCACGTGCGCTCGGTGCAGAAGGGATCGGGTTATGTCGTACCGAACATATGTTTTTTGAAGGTGACCGTATTTGGGCAGTTCGGGAAATGATTCTTGCCAATGACCTTGCGGGACGTGAGAAGGCATTGAAGAAACTTTTACCGTTGCAACGACAGGATTTTGAAGGCATTTTTGAAGCAATGGATGGTTTACCCGTGACTATTCGTTTACTTGATCCACCACTTCATGAATTTCTTCCACATGATGAAAAAGGACAGGAAGAAATGGCAAAACGGCTTAAAACAACAGCTGAGGTGGTAAAAAAGAAGGTAGAGAGTCTTCACGAAATGAATCCGATGTTAGGACACCGAGGCTGTCGTCTCTCGATTACCTATCCGGAAATATGTACGATGCAAGTGAAAGCTATTATTGAAGCCGCGTGTAATGTCGCAGAGGAGGGAGTAACGGTGCTTCCTGAAATTATGATTCCGCTTATTGGAACGAAAGCTGAGTTTGATATTCTTGAAGAATTAACGCGTCAAACAGCAGATGCAGTTATTAAGGTGAAAAAGGCGAACATCCATTATCTCGTCGGTACCATGATTGAAATTCCTCGTGCAACCCTTGTCGCTGATACGGTTGCAGAACGAGCTGAATTCTTTTCATTTGGTACCAATGACCTGACACAAATGACCTTTGGGTACAGCCGTGATGATGTGGGAAGTTTTTTGCCTGATTATCTTGATAAAAAAATTGTCATGGATGACCCTTTTGCTTCAATCGATATAGAAGGGGTAGGGCAATTGGTCAAAATTGGCGTCGATCGAGGGCGTTCGACGCGTAAAAATCTCAAAATTGGTGTCTGTGGTGAACATGGCGGCGATCCCGCATCGGTAAAATTCTTTGTTAAAATAGGGCTTAATTATGTTAGTTGCTCACCGTATCGTGTTCCTATCGCTCGTTTAGCTGCGGCACAAGCGGTGCTCGAACAGAAGAAAAAATAATGAAAAAGAGCAACAAGCGCAAGAAGGCTAAAAGAAAAAAGAGGAAAAGGGCTGTCCTGCGGTCGGTTCGGAAGAGGGTGAGAAAACCACGCACGAAGTCTCAGAGAAAAACTGTAAAAAAAAGAAGAAAAAAACGTAAAAGGAAAATTAAAAAACGTCCACAACGCCGTAAACTCTCTAAAAAGAGGGCTCAGCGAGCTCGTAAGAAAACAGAAAAGAAAAAAGAAAAAGAGGTTGTTCAGAAGGCAACAAAAGATCAAGTTGCATCAAAAAAATTAAAGGCACAGGAGTTGGCCGCCACGTCACAACGTGCTCAGGGGTTGACTCCAATGCGTATTTACCTCAATCAAATCGAACACATACCACTGTTAACTGCGTCAGAGGAACTTAGTCTATCTCGAACAATTCAATTGAAAAAAAGTCGCTGGAAACAAGCACGACGTAAGATGATTAGAAGCAACTTACGGTTGGTTATTAATATTGGTAAGCGCTACATGAATTTAACACTTCCTTTTTCAGATATTGTAGAAGAAGGTAATATTGGGTTAATGCGAGCCGTTGATAAGTTTAATTATAAAAGAGGATATCGATTTAGTACGTATGCATCGTGGTGGATAAAACAGTCAATTATGCGGGCGCTTTCAAACCAAGGAAAGCTCATCCGTATTCCGGTACATATGTTTGAGACAATGAACCGATGGCGCAAAGCGAAAAAACATTTATCTCAAAAATTAGGGCGTGTTCCAACCCAAAGGGAAATTGCTAAGCTCTTGAAGCTTCCCCCTGAAAAGGTTAAGGATATTGAGGACGTAGCAACATCGTGTCCGAGTTCATTGCATGCATCGGTGAGTATTGAAGGTGATGCACAATTGATGGATCTCATTGAAGATGAATCGTTAAGTCGACCGTATGAAGAGGCACACCAGGTTTCAAAGAGCGAGCGCATTGAAACCTTGCTTAATTATGTAAGTGAACGCGAAAAGAAAATTTTAATTTTACGGTTCGGTCTTCATAATCACGACGCTCATACGCTCGAAGAGACTGCGCAACAGTTTGGTATTACCCGTGAACGAGTTCGACAGATCGAATTTGCCGCTCTCAAGAAAATTCGTGATCAGTTAAAAGAGCAAGATGACAAGTTGGAACACTATTTGTAAATACGAGAGGAGAGAGAACATGAATGTAGAATGCTTAAAGAAAACAATCCGCGATGTTCCGGACTTTCCTAAGAAGGGAATTATTTTTAAGGATATAACAACCTTATTAAAGGATAAAGATGCTTTTCAATGTGCGGTTGATGCCATGCTTGATCAAGTGAAAAATCTGGAAATTGATTTAATCGTTGGAATTGAATCGCGTGGTTTTATTTTTGGATCTGCTGTTGCGTATAAGCTTGGAAAAGGTTTTTCGCCAATTAGAAAAAAAGGGAAACTTCCTGCAAAAACACAGGCAGTAACCTATTCTTTGGAATATGGTGAAGATACTATTGAAATACATGAAGATGCTATTGGGAAAGGTGCCAAAATTTTGATTGTGGATGATCTTTTAGCGACTGGTGGCACGTCTGAAGCGGTGGTGCAGTTGATCGAAAAGTTGGGCGGGGTCGTTACGGGGCTTTCCTTTTTGATCGAACTTGACTTTTTGCATGGCAAAGACAAGCTACAGGGGTATGATATATATTCCTTGATTCATTTTTAATCGGAGAGACGGTACACTTATTAAGGAGCAAAAGCATAGTGGCTACTAAAAAGAAAGAATATGAAAAACGCCCTTGGGGAGATTATGAAGTATTGAAACGTGAACCAGGTATGTGGGTTAAACGGATTGAAGTTAAGCCTCATGCACGATTAAGTTTACAAAAACATGCACAGAGAAAAGAACATTGGATTATTACGGCAGGAAGAGGGATTGTGCGAATAGGTGATAATGATATTTCTGTCGAAAAAAACTCGGTAGTCGATATCCCGGTCGAAACATTTCATCGTATGAGTAACGTTGGTGATGAACCAATGATTTTTATTGAGGTTGCCTTTGGTGAGTATCTTGAAGAGGATGATAGCGTCCGCAGTGAAGATGATTATGGTAGAGCGTAGTTCTACGTTTTACTGTAGTATATAAATTTTATTAGTATTCCCTTCTTATAAAAGTGTCGTCTACTCGCACAACGTTTGCTACAGTCAAAAAAATAATAATTATTACCGCTGAGGTTTCCTGTGCCACAATTAATACCGTCTCTGTCTTTAAAAGGATTACATGAAAAAACAGCCTGTATCTTTGCCTGTGGGGCTGATATAAAGAATAGGTTTTCTTTCTTTAACAATGGGTATATATATATTTCTGATGATAATGAGGATTTAGCATATCAAGAAAATTTTCTCAAGTTTGTAAATAAGGTGAGGGAAATGAAAGATGAATTAACTCTCTCGCCTGATATTATTGCTCATGACCTTCATCCTTCGTATTTTTCCTCTCGTGTAACATCGATCTTTAAGAATATTCCTTGTGTAGAAGTTCAACATCATCATGCTCACATAGCCAGTATGTTAGCAGCGGTAGAGGTAGACACTGCAGTTATCGGGGTTTGTTTTGACGGCACGGGATATGGCAGTGATGGACATATATGGGGAGGAGAATTTTTAGTAGTTTCTCCCCGTACGTGGCATAGAAGCGGTCATTTACAATATTTAAAAATGCCCGGTGGCGATACGGCAGTACGAGAACCATGGCGAATGGCAGTAAGTTTATTGTATGAATGTAATAAAGATTTATGTCTCGACAGTGATTTTCCTTTAAATCAATACGTATCAAAAAAATCGTGGGACTTTTTAAGATCTATGATTGATAAAGGTGTTAACGTTCCTTTAACTTCGAGTTGCGGAAGACTCTTTGATGCGGTTTCAGCCTTGTTGGGAATTACGTATATTAATACTTCTGAAGCAGAAGCTGCTATTAATCTGGAAACACAGGCATCGCTCGTTGATGATACTCAGGCATATTCATTTACTGTTATCAATAAAGATAATCTATATGTTGTTTCTTATGAATCATTTTTTACAGAGCTTATTTCAGACTTAAAAAGGAAGGTTTCAACAGCATGTATTGCCCGTCGATTTCATAATTCACTGGCAAAACTTATCTTGGATATGGTGACATTAATTAGCGATGATACCGGTCTTAAAACTGTCGTACTGAGTGGTGGCGTGTTTCAAAATAAGTTATTGTATTCTTTAGTCTCTCAATTGTTGAAAGAAGCAGGATTTAGACTTTTAGAAAGTAACAATATTCCTGTCAATGACTTAGGAATTTGTGTGGGGCAGACGTTAGTGGCAGCCAATACCATAAAAAATAGTATGGTGAATAATAAACAAGAAAGTTAGACGGAGAAGAACATGTGTTTGGCAGTACCCGGACGAATAAAAGAGATGTTCAACGAGAAAAATGGTTTAGTCAATTTCATGGGAATAGATAAAAAAGTTGCTTTTGATTTGATCGAAAAGCCTACAGTCGGAGAATATGTGATTGTTCATGCAGGCTTTGCGATACATAAACTTGATAAGGAGGACGCTCTTGAAACCATCGGATATTTCAAACAATTATTCGAGCATTCTCGATAATTTTAAAGATCCGGTAATGGCTCGTCATCTTCTTGAAAGAATTCATACCTTTACGGAAAAGGTAACGATAATGGAAGTGTGCGGTACGCATACTATGGCTTTGTTCAAAACAGGTATTCGTTTTGGACTTCCTTCGACGGTTACGCTTGTGTCAGGACCGGGATGCCCTGTTTGTGTAACTCCTCTTGAGATCGTTCAAAATGCTATTGAATTAGCGTGTCGAGAGAATACAGTATTTTTTTGTTTTGGAGATATGATGAAAGTGCCGGGAGTGAGTGGTACGTTGGAGTTGGCACGAGCACAGAGCAATGCGAATGTTAAGATTATGTACAGCCCTCTTGATGCGTTGGAATATGCACGAGAGGAACCACATAAGGATATTATACTTTTTGGGGTTGGATTTGAAACTACCATTCCCCTTTTTGCTTCTATCCTCCTGCGGGCTCAGAAAGACAAGATAAAAAACCTGTATCTCTTATGTGCCTTTAAACTTATCCCGCCTGCATTGCAAGCGCTTTTATCTGACGGAGATTGTCCCATAGATGGATTTCTACTCCCGGGGCATGTGAGTTCAATAATAGGAGAGGATGCCTATCGATTTATGGTCGAGACCTATCAGGCCTCTGGTGTCATTACTGGTTTTGAATCGGTAGATATACTTGAAGGAATTTATTTATTGTTAGATATTGTTTCAAAAAAGGAGGCAGCTATTCAAAATCAATATGCTCGGTTTGTTACCAAAGAAGGGAACCGCACAGCACACGATATTATGTATACCGTTTTTTCAAAGTGTAATGCACGATGGAGAGGGATTGGCGAATTACCAATGAGTGGATTACAGCTGAAAAGTGATTTTGCGCAGTTTGATGCTCAGAATTTAATAGATTTTAAAATTACCAGCGTACCTGAACCGTCGGGATGTTGTTGCGGAGATGTTATTAAGGGAAAAATAAAACCACTGGCTTGTCCGCTCTTTAAGGTTGTCTGTGCGCCTCATCATGCTATAGGACCCTGCATGGTTTCAAGTGAAGGGACGTGTGCCGCATATTATAAGTATGGTACTCATAGAGCAGAATAAATAAGGATACGTATTATGAATAATGAACGAGTAACATTGTCAATGGGGGCAGGAGGAAAACTTTCAGAGCAGCTCATAGAAGATGTTTTCCTTTCTCTGTATGGAAATGATATCCTTAACAATTTGGAAGATGCTGCTGATTTACATATTGATGGAACACATATAGCGTATACAACTGATTCTTATACGGTAAAGCCGCTCTTTTTTCCCGGCGGTAATATTGGTACTCTTGCTATCTGCGGAACGGTGAACGACTTGGCGGTAAAAGGTGCAAAGCCGGTTGCACTGTCAGCTGGTTTTATTATTGAAGAAGGTTTTTTAATAGAAGATTTAAAGACCATTGCGCGCGATATGTGCACGACCATGTCAACCCTTGGAATTCGTATTGTTACGGGAGATACAAAAGTTGTCAGTAAAGGTGAAGTGGACGGTTTGTTCATTAATACTTCTGGCATAGGGACAATCATACCCCATATGAATATCTCATCACGGAATGCACGAACGGGGGATGATATAATCGTTACCGGAACGATAGCTGATCATGGTATCGCTATTTTAAATGTCCGAGAAAAATTGGGTTTTGTGCCGGTTGTACAGAGTGATGTAGCGCCGTTGTTTAACATTGTGGAACGCATAGCTCATTTTGGCAATGCCATCCATGTTATGCGGGATCCCACCCGAGGTGGGGTAGCAAGCGTGCTGAATGAAATAGCAAAGGCTTCTCAGGTTATGATAACGCTCTATGAAACTGCTATCGCGGTAAAAGATGAGGTACGGAGTTGTTGCGATCTTTTGGGTATGGATCCTTTATATATTGCCAATGAAGGGAAAATAGTTATATTTGTCGATTCAAAGATTACGCAAAAGGTTCTTGAGTGTATCAAACAGGTTCCGGCGGGTAAAAATGCGGTTGTTATTGGTAAAGTTGAGGAACATTTGTCTGCAGATACGCCATGTCCGGTATGCTTGAAAACAAGCATTGGAATAAAACGGTTTGTGCCAATGCTTGAAGGCGATCCCTTACCGCGGATATGCTAGTATAGGTAGTGTTGATGGGAGGAATGTATACAAAAAAAGTTTGTTAACTATTGATAAAGCAAAAAATTCTAAAAAAAAATGTACTTTTTTTAGTAGTTGTCGATAAGTATAGTAATGTTATAATATATTTAATAGTTTGCTGGGGTAAACATGTTTTTGGTAGGTTTATTTCCTAATAGTATAATTAAAGGTAGAAAAAATGATTAAGAAGCCGGCAGAGGGTCCAAACATTAAAAAAATAGTAGAGATTTTTTTAAAAAAGCAGACCATTATCCTTCTTTTTTCTTTGTTGCTTATCTTATCGACAGTGTTTTCAGGCGGTTGGATTATTGCACTTATTGGTATACTTATAGCAGTTTTTATGTTGATAGGAACACAAACGGAGGGAAAAGATGTTAATGAAGAATTATTAACTATGTTAAAAAAGGGAAAAGATGGGCATTTTCATTCACGAATGGATGCTCAAAAAGGGGCGATCGCGACAGCGTGTAATGAATTATTCAGTCAAATATCGAAAGTGTTTATGATTTTTGATAGTTCAAGTGCTCAATTTGCTTCTGCAGCCGATCAATTAACGACATCGTCTCAAGATATTGCAACGAGTTCTGAAAAAACAGTCAGCATTGTCGATGAAATGTCGATGACCGTTCAAAAAGTTGCTGAATTTTCTGGTGAGGGAAATAAAATTGCACAGGAAATTGCTCATGATGTTAACAATACAAGTGAGTCTATGATGTCTGCTGTAGAAACTATGCAGGCAATAGAAAAGAATTCGAAACAGATCGGGGAAGCTATTAGCTTGATTACTGATATTGCGGATCAAACAAATCTTCTTGCTTTAAACGCTGCTATAGAAGCTGCCCGTGCAGGCGAACACGGTAAAGGGTTTGCTGTCGTTGCAGATGAAGTACGAAAATTGGCAGAGCGTAGTGCTGTCTCTGCTAAGGAAATAATAGGACTGGTGAGTGTCAGCACTTCCATTGTTAAGAAAGGAGTTATGATAGTCAGTGAAACAGGGAAAAAATTAAGCAGTTTTCTTGAAGAAATTCAAAGCGTATCTCATAAATTGAAAAACATCGGCAGTACCGTTGTCGATCAGCTTGGCGTGGTAGATCAATTGAACACTGTTGCTGATCAAAATGCTGCAAGTTCACAACAAGTGAGCTCAGTGGCTCAACAGTTGGCTGCACAAGCTCATCAAATGGTACAATCTCTTGGCCAATTTGAGGGACATAAAGAGTAAATTTAATGAATACAAGGACGTTGATTTTAGGAATAGGCAATAGATTAAGAGGAAACGATGGCATAGGATTGCGTGTTGTTGATATGCTGATCACTCAAAAAAAATGGTCAGATGATATTGTTATTGATCATACCCATACATCCGGAATCTCTCTCCTCAGTTATTTTATTAATTATGAGCGTGTCTTTGTCATTGATTCTGTACAAGTCCACAATAAAGAGATCGGAATCTTCTGGAAAATGAGGCCTCATGAATTACCTCATTTTAATTTTCCCCTACGTTTGACTCATGGTCTCGGCGTGCATACCGTACTTGATATTGGCAAGAAGATCGGCTTTAAAAATCCTCGGGACGTCATATTGTTTCTTATTGGGATTAAGCAAATGAATGACATTTCTATTCAGTGTTCTGAGAAAATTGATGAACCGTTGTTAAAGATAATTCCGACGGTCTGTAATTCGATTACACAAGAATTGGAAATAAACGGAATATGAAAATCAAAGAAGGAGGATTACAATGGCAGATGAAGTATTAGATTGTAAAGGAATGGTATGCCCATTGCCTGTTGCAAAGACCCAACAAAAGGTGCGACAAATGACAAAGGGTAAAACACTTCAGATTATAGCAGATTGTGCAAGTTTCCCCAGTGATATTAAAGAGTGGTGTTCAAAAACAAACCATCCGTTAATTTCAATAAACACGGTGGGAGCCGTAACAACCGCGGTTATTAGCTGTTAACTTTTTTTGCGGCATTGCAGTACGTAAGATGTAACAGACATTGAATTTTCTTTTTTTTAATTTAAAAATAAGAAAATTCGATTAACTGTAGCAGGTGCATTGAAATAAAATGAAATAAGGCCGTACGGTTAGTTGAATATGCTAAACCGAGGAGGAATATAAAGTGGGAAAAATTGGCGTGTACCTATGTAAGTGCGGTGAAACTATCTCTAAAAATTTTGATTTTGATAAGGTTATTAAAGAGACTGAATCTTTAGATAATGTGATTGTCCGTGTTCATAATTTACTCTGTGGGCAGGAGGGACAAGATATTATTGGCAAGGATCTTGCGGACGGTGTTGTCGATCGTATTGTAACTGTTGCATGTTCTCCAAAATTACATAGTAAGACTTTTGGGAACGTTTGTGAGAAGCACGGACTCAATCCTTATTTGCTCCATATGGTAAATATTCGGGAACAGTGTATATGGATGACGTCAGATGCCGAGAAAGCAACTGAAAAAGTTATTCGTCTTATTAAAGCAGGTATTAGACGTACACAGTACCTCGAGCCATTGGAACAAAAGGAAATTGATATTAATCCTGATGTCATGGTTATTGGTGCAGGGATTGCTGGTGTAGAAGCGGCTCTGGAATTGGCAAAAGCAGGGCGGAAAGTGTATCTTGTGGAAAAAGAGCCGGCGTTTGGTGGTATGTTACCAAAACTTGAACATACGTATCCATCGGGAGAATGTGCACCATGTATTTTTGCTCCACGAATAAAAGAGGTGATGGATAGTTCTGATATTACGGTTCTTTCTTCGACTCTTGTTAAAAATGTGATTGGTTTTGGTGGAAATTTTACGGTAACCGTTGAGGAGAAACCTCGCTATGTACTGCCAGAAGCATGTATTAGTTGTATGGTGTGTATCGAAGAATGCCCTGCACAAGCTCCCAATACATTCAATTCTAATCGGGACACTCGAAAAGCAGTTGATTTTTATTTTCCTGGGTGTGCTCCTAAAGCACCCCATATAGATGAATCTATTTGTCTCAGATTCAAAGGGGAACAGTGTACGAAATGTAAAGACGTGTGCGATTTTAATGCTATTGATTTTGAACAGAAAGTAAAGGAGACAGAAATTAAAGTAGGGGGAGTAATTATTGCAATCGGTTCTCAATTATATGATGTACAGAAAGTTTTCCCTGAAATGGTCAACGATGATACGAATGTTTTTACGGGACTTGATTTTGAGCGCATGGTAAGTACCACCGGCGCAACTAAAGGAAAAATAATCATGCGCAATGGTAAAGCGCCTGCTTCGGTAGCTATTGTGCATTGTGTTGGTTCACGTAATGAAAAACATTTACCGTATTGTTCTGGTATTTGTTGTAAATATGCTTTGAAGCATAGTCATGGCATTAAAGAACAATTGCCCACTTGTAAAGTGACGCATGTGTATAGCGATTTATGTGTTGATGGACGTAAAATGCAACAGTTATTAAATGAACTGCGGCATGAAGGGGTTACCTTTACACAGTGGTCAATGGGAGAAAATGCCATAGCAAATCTCAGTAAAAAGGGAGATAAAATTGTTGTTGCTGGTGTTGATCAATCGGGGGAAAAGGCATCATTGGAAGTCGATATGGTTTTACTCGCTACGGGAATGAAACCGCATGAAGATATAAGCAAGCTGGTGAAACAATTTTCTTTAAGCGAGCGAGGAGGGTTTATTGTTGTGCATCATGAAAAAATCAGTAGCATTGCTACTACCGCAGAAGGTATTTATATTGCTGGCACTGTGGGGGGGCCCAAGGATATCACTGCCTCAGTTATTGAGGCAAAGGCAGCTGCTGGCGAGGTGTTAGCAACGTATGTTCCGGGACGTAAGTTGAAATTGGAGCCGATGGTTGCAGAATCAGATCCTGATTTGTGCGGGGCATGTTTGGCATGTGTGAATTTGTGTCCGTATAAAGCGCCAAGTTTCGATGAGAAAGAAAAAGTTGTTGTAGTAAGTGATGTGTTATGTAAAGGATGTGGAACCTGTGTGGCAGCATGTCCGACCGGTGCTATGAAAGCAAAACACTATACAAGTGAACAGATCATAGGAGAAATAGAAGGAGTTTTAACATAACAGGAGTTTTATTATGAGCGAATTTGAACCAAAAATAGTCACTTTTTTATGTAACTGGTGTTCCTATGAAGGAGCAGACAAAGCGGGAAATGCGCGTCTGGAGTCACCAGCAAATATTTTACCAATCAAAGTTATGTGTAGTGGGCGCGTGGAGCCTCAGTTTATATTAGAGGCTTTTAAGAAAGGAGCAGATGGGGTATTAATACTTGGCTGTCATCCTGGGGACTGCCATTATAAGGAAGGTAATTATAAAACATTACGGAGACAAATAGTAATGGAGCAGTTTCTCGAGCAAGTATTTATTAATCCAAAAAGGGTACGGCTTGATTGGGTTTCTGCAGGGGAGGCAGAGCGATATAAAGAGATTACAACAAGCATGACAGAGACTGTCAAGCAGCTCGGGCCTTTTTGTCCCGAAGAACTTAAACAAAAAGTTTCCATGTAAGAAAAAATGATTTTTTTATATTAAAAAATATTGTTGAGGAGAAATAAAATGGGTAATGCTGATAGTCAAGGGAAACCGAAGGTGGCATTATATTGGGCAGCAAGCTGTGGCGGATGTGAATGTACGATTGTTGATATTGGTGAACCTCTTCTTGATATTGCGAGCAAAGTCGAGTTTGTCTTGTGGCCGGTAGCGCTTGATTTTAAATATCACCATATACGGGCAATGGAAGACAAAAACATTGATTTGTGTTTATTTAATGGTGCTATTAGAAATTCTGAACAAGAAGAAATGGCCAAGCTCTTGAGGCAGAAGTCGAAAATAGTAGTTGCGTATGGAGCATGTGCTCATATGGGCGGTATTCCGGGGTTGAGCAATTTCAGCACGAAGGAAGCGACGTTTAATACGATCTATAATGAAGTACCGACAGTCAAAGATGAAAAGAAAAGGCCGCTCCCTCAAACGAAAACAAAGGTTAAGGAAGGTGAATTAGAACTTCCGGAATTTTATGATCGCGTTTATAAATTAAATGATATTATTGATGTTGATTATTATGTACCCGGTTGTCCACCCACGTCGGATCAGACGGTACTATTTTTGACTGCTGTTCTTGAAGGGAATCTTCCGCCGCATGGAGCTGTGTTTGGGCCGAAAAAAAATTTATGTGATGAATGTCCTCGAGAACGGAAAGAAAAGATAGTAAAAGAATTTTATCGACCTCACGAAAAAAGACCGAATCTTGATGAATGTCTTTTGGACCAAGGTTTTTTCTGTCAGGGACCGGTAACCCGTGCGGGCTGTGGTTCTCAATGCATCAATGCAAACATGCCATGCCGAGGATGTTATGGCCCATCCGACAAAGTCTCGGATATGGGAGGTGCCTTTATTTCAACATTAGCTTCGATCATTGACAGCCAGGATGAAAAAGAAATACGGGATATTGTCGCAAAAATTCCTGATATTGCAGGAACGGTTCATCGTTTTAGTTTGCCTTCGTTTATTGTCAATGAAAAGTCTAAGAAGGAGGATAGAAAGTAATGACAAGAAAAATTGAAATAGAACCGATTACTCGATTAGAAGGACACGGTAAAATAGCTATTTTTCTCGACGATACGGGCAAAGTTGAAAATGCCTATTTTCAAGTGCCCGAATTAAGGGGATTTGAGGAATTTTGTAAAGGGAGACCGGTTGAAGAATTACCCCGCATAACCCCACGTATTTGTGGCGTATGCCCGTGGGCACATCATATGGCATCGACAAAAACCGTTGATGCTGTTTATAATGTTAAACCAACCTCAGCAGCAAAAAAGATTCGTGAACTGGCCTATAATGCGTTTTTCTTTGCTGATCATCTATTGCATTTTTATTATCTTGCTGCCGCGGATTTCGTGGTAGGACCGACTGCTCCACCGGGAGAAAGGAATATATTAGGTGCTATCGCAAAGCTGGGAATTGAAAAAGGGAAAGAGGTCATTAAACATCGTATTTATGGCGAGGATATATTACGTATTATTGGTGGTAAGCCACAACATCCAGTATGTGGACTTCCGGGTGGTGTCAGCAAGCCGTTGACAAAGGAAGAGCGTAATGAGATAGAAGAAAAACTTAAATCATGTGTCGAATTTGCAAAGTTTACTCTCAAACTTTTTGATGATCTTGTCTTGAAAAATAAACAGTATCTCGACCTTATCCTCAGTAAAGATGTATATTACCATGAGACGAACTATATGGGGATGGTCGATGAAAATGATAAAGTAAACTTTTATGATGGAAAACTCAAGGTTATTGATCCGTCAGGTAAAGAACTATATAAGTTTGATGGGCGTGATTATAATGAATATCTCTCAGAACATATGGAAGAATGGAGTTATATTAAATTTTTGTATTTAAAAAAGATCGGGTGGAAGGGATTTGTTGATGGAGCTGAAAGCGGGGTGTATCGTGTAGCGCCGCTCGCACGCCTTAATGTTGCCTCAGGGATGAATACCCCTGAAGCGCAGGCAGCATATGAACAAATGTTTGCTACTATCCCTAAACCAATACATCATACCCAAGTATTTCATTGGGCACGATTAGTTGAAATGTTAAACGCTGCAGAACGAGCACTTGAACTGATTCGTGATCCTGAAATAACGAGTCCTGATGTTCATAATGTTCCGACAGAGACGCCCCATGAAGGTATTGGGGTCGTTGAAGCTCCTCGCGGCACGTTATTTCATCACTATGTAACTGATAAAAATGGTATTATTGAGCGGGCGAACCTCCTTGTCGCCACATTGAATAACAGTGCTCCGATCTGTATGTCAATTAAAAAGGCTGCAGAGGCGTTGATTAAAGGGCCCGAAGTGGATGAGGGGGTACTCAATATGATTGAAATGGCATTTCGACCATATGATCCATGTTTTGGGTGTGCTACGCATAGTCTTCCGGGAGAGATGCCTATGCAGGTTACCATTTTTGATTCGCAGGGAAAACCCATTAGAGAGTTGAGAAGGGATTAAGAAAGAATTCAATATACATAATAAATGTAAGGGCAGAAAGCAGACGAGATACTGTTTTCTGCCTTTTTTTTATAAGATCAATGGTATAATACAAATATAGTAAAAGCAATATAAAGGAAAATGTGATGCATGAAGTTGCAATTGTAGAAGGAATAATAGCAAGCGTAGAAAAGCAGAAAAAGGAACACGCATTTTACAGTGTTATTTCGATAGCAATAATGTGCGGCAAATATAATTGTGTATCTGAGGAAAACTTGAACTTTTGTTGGCACGTTGCAACACAAGGAACGTATCTAGAGACGGCGAAACTTCATGTTCATCGCTTACCCGAACGGTATCGATGTAGTAAATGCAACAAAGAATTTTCTCTAAAACAAAAAGAGGACTTTATTTGTCCGACATGTTTGTCACGGGACGTTATGCCTCTTTTAAATAGTGAATTGTATCTTAATCAATTGGAGGTCGAATGATGAAAATAAAAGTAATGGATAAAATATTAGCGGCAAATGATGCGTGGGCAGAAGTAAACCGAAAAGCGCTCAAAGAAAAAGGCATTGTGATGCTTAACCTTATTGGATCTCCGGGTGCGGGCAAAACAACATTACTCGAGCAGACCATCGATATGCTCAAGAAAAAAAAGACTATGGGAGTCATTGAGGGGGATATCGCAACAACAAAAGATGCTGAACGCATTCGTAAGAAGGGGACGGCAGTATATCAGATTAATACGGGTACTGCTTGTCACCTTGATGCTCATTTAGTCAATGCTGCTTATAATGAATTAGCACGTGATAAGACAATAGAACTCGTTTTTGTCGAAAATATTGGTAATTTAGTTTGCCCGGCGGAGTTTGATATTGGTGAAGATGCAAAAGTTGCACTATTAAGTGTTACGGAAGGAGATGATAAGATAGAAAAATACCCCCTTCTTTTTACGGAGGCAAAAGTTTTAGTGATAACAAAGATTGGATTATTAAAATACACAAATTTTAATGTTTCCTATGTAAAAAAAGTTTTCAAAAAGTTAAATCCCTTTGCACCTATAGTAATGGTAGATAGTTTAACCGGAGATGGTCTTTCAACGTGGGTTGATTTTGTTCTTTCTCTAAAAAAGTGATTGGTGCGATTATCAGTTACTATTTTAACGTAACTTTAATAAATGATTCTTTACAGTTTTTAAAAAATTTGTTATAACTATACTTAACTAAAGGGATTAGTGTGCATATTTAGTTTGCCTTTACAGTTCAATAAGATATCTGCCGGCAGGCAGGAAGCACACATTAACGAGAAAGATAATTAGTTTTTGTACTATAAAAAATAAAGTAGCCCCTATAGCTCAGTAGGATAGAGCACAAGTTTCCTAAACTTGGTGCCGCAGGTTCGATTCCTGCTAGGGGTAGTGCAATACGTCGTGTATTGCCGCGGATTAGCGCGGAAAGATCCATCTGTGGATACGCAAATTAACGCGGATAAATAAAAAGACAGGAATCGAAGCGAGTCAGCCGCCACAGGTAAAGCGAACAGGCTGACGAGGGGAGGTTACGCAGGAACATCAGGAGATGTGACGAAGTAACCGATTCCTGCTAAGGGCATGAAAATTTGTTTCCACTATTTACTCAAAATGGTGGAAGAGATTAGTATAACGGTTATGATGAGTGGGGAGGTGCCTTATGTATGATTTACATACACACACAATATTAAGTGATGGGGCTTTAATAGCTTCTGAATTAGTAAGGCGATATAGTGTTAGAGGAGGAAAAGGGGTTGTCATTACTGATCACGCTGATTCATCTAATATTGATACCGTAATCCCACAGATTGTTAAATTTTGTCATGAAACAAGAACCGCTTTCAAACCTATTCACGTATTACCGGGATGTGAACTGACACATATTCCACTGGGAACTTTTTCTAATATGATTGCACGTGCTCGTTCTTTAGGTGCGAAAGTAATTATTGTACATGGAGAGACGATTGTAGAACCAGTTGTCAAAGGGGCAAATAAAGAAGGAATTCTTAGTGGTGCAGATATTATTGCCCATCCCGGACTGATTAAGGAAGAAGATGTCATTCTAGCAAAGGAACACAATGTGTCTCTTGAGATTACGTCACGACATGGTCATTCGTATACAAATGCGTATGTGGCAGAACTTGCAAAAAAACACGGTGTGAATCTAGTTTTTTCTACCGATTTTCATGAACCAAGGGATTTCGTTACGGTTGAAATGCAAGAGAATATATTACGAGGGGCGGGATTGACAATTGATGAAATTAAGCAAGTTTTGTTATATACTGAAAAATTCTTTAAAAGCAAGCTTGAGGTAAAATAGCGTCACATGGAAGTAGGGTTAACCAACAAGGCATTTTTGCAGTTACTTAATAAAATATTATTAGGTGCATGTGTGCTTATCCTTATTTTTTTTATAATTGCTTTGATGCGAAGCAAAGGATTGTTTACGAAGATCGATTATACAATACAGGGGGAAAATACCCCTTTAGTTGTTTATGAGACGTTAAAAAATTTAGCCGATTATAAAAAAGAAGTATCATCTCGTGAATTATTTCGTCCTTTTATTTTCTCCCAAAAGAAAAGTGTTACAATAGAAACGATCGATGATATTACGAAAGATCTTATTTTGGTTGGCGTAGTATCAGTAGATAACAAAGAGGCAATTGTCAAAAACCGACGAACAATGCAGACCTATTTTGTTTCTGTTGGTTCGCGCATTGGCGAATTAACCATTGTAGATATTACAGGTAATACCATAGAAGTTGGTTATAAACAAGAACGAAAAGTGCTCGCCATACAGTAACGTTAGCTATGAAAATGTATATGAAAGAGGAGCTTATTATGCGAAAAGTAATAATTGTTATAATGCTTAATGTCTTTTTTGTGTGCACATCATCATCTTTTTCCTTTTCTCAATTGCCGCAAACATCCGAAGAAGATATGTTTTTAAATGATACTAACGTGACTGAGACGCGTAGTGGTTCTTCTCTTATAACGTTGGAATTAAAAGGTGTTGATATCCTCGATGTTCTCAAAGTTCTTTCTAAAAAAAGTGGACTTAATATTGTTGCAGGTAAAAATGTACGAGGACAGGTAACCCTGTTTCTTCAAGATGTTGAAGTATGGGACGCATTAAAGATTGTGCTCGAGACATCGGATCTTGCCTATGAGGAGAAAGGGGACATCATTAAGGTAATTACTAAAAGTGATTATGAAATGATCTATGGTGAATCCTATGGCGATAAGAGAAAAGTGGAGCTGATAGAATTACGTCATGCAAAGGCACCAGCGGTCAGTGAAATACTTAATCATCTCAAGTCGAACATCGGGAAGGTTGTTGTTGTTGAGGCTACCAATTCTATAGTTGTTATTGATACACCAGTTGCACTTGAGACTATAAGAAAGTCTGTTAAAACAATCGATGTACCTATGTTGACACGGATATTTGATGTAAAGTATGCCAATGTTGAAGATTTAGAAACGAAATTGAGTGAATTGATTACAACAAATGTAGGAAGTATTAAAGCGGATGCTCGTACGAATAAAATAATGGTAACCGATATCACTTCAAAGATTGAACAGATTGCCACTCTTATTAAGGCATTTGATACAAAACCACGTCAAGTTCTTATTGAAGCAAAAATTATTGAGGTAGTATTGGAAGATGAATACGCACTCGGTATTGATTGGGATTTAGTGTTCACACGGTCAAAAGTGAAGCCAGTGTCATACACGAGTAATGCATTAGGAGGAGTTAATATTCCGAATTCATCCGGGCCTTTATCAGGGGTAAATTCTAGTGATCTAGCTATTTTTACAATTAATGGTTCTACGGATGAATTTTATGCTGTTATTTCTGCCTTGGAAGGAATGGGAAAGGCAAATACTCTTTCAAATCCTCGTGTAGCCGTGCTCAATAACGAGGAGGCTTCTATAGCGGTTGCTACGAGACAGCCTTTTGTTTCGCAAACCGTCGTACAAAGTGATAGCACTTCAACAACGGCTGATAATGTTGAATTTATAGATGTGGGTGTTACGTTATCAGTTACACCGACAATCACCGATGACGCATACATTGTTATGGCAGTTAAACCTGAAGTAAGCACGGCAGGTACTCCGTTGACATTAGAAGGAACGGATGATAATGGGGAAACATATACTCGAACGGTTGTTCCCATTGTTACTTCACAGGAAGTTGAAACGACGGTAATTGTTCGAAGTGGAACGACGATCGTTCTCGGTGGCCTAATTCAGGATAGCCAGTCAATCACCATGAATAAGGTTCCGTTATTGGGAGATATTCCTTTTCTGGGTGCCGCGTTTCGTAGCAAATCTGACGATTTCAAGAAAACTGAATTAGTGATATTTATTACTCCTCGTGTTATTTCTCCTGATGAGATAAGTGAAGAACTGGATTTATATTTTGATCAAAATGGAAAGGGAAAAGCGTTTAATGAAATGGGCGGAGCGCCATTAGAATACAACGCTGCTGCTCAGAAGTCACAACCTTATTTTCGTATTCAAGAAGAACCTTTTTGGCAGAAAAAATCTCGATCAGCATCTCAATGAATTGGTAATATTATTCTTTCATCTTCAAAAAAGACTAAAAATATATAAAGTGATACGGTTAAAAGTATAAGAAAACACTATTTATACTGTAAAATATAACCGCTATTACAAGAAATCTCCCCTATTTTCAGTTGCTTAAAACTTTCCATGGTGCACAATGTGAAATTATGTGCTCTTTTTTCTAGCCCTTTAGTCCCGCCATAAACAGCGCAAACCCTATAAGTCAAGCAGCGACAACATGTTATGATGTTATATTGACCGCAAAAAAATATTTTGTTTTGAAGGGTAAATTCTATATAATACTACCTTGATTAAAAAGGGAACAATTCGATAAAATGAAATAAACAATATAATGAACATTAAGGAGGAAAAGCGAGAACTTCGATTTGAAATTTTAGATAAATTAAAAAGACAAAATTTAACAGAAAGGAAAACGAAAAGTAGCATAATCACGCAAAAAATTTTGTTGAGTCCTGATTTTAAAAATGCCGAAAGAGTGATGCTCTATGCGGCTATGACATATGAGGTTGAGACACGGGATATTATTACACATGCTTTTCGGATGCGGAAAAAAGTTATTTTGCCTTTATTAGATAGAGAGAAAAGGGAAATAACGCCTTGTGAAATTAAAGATTTTGAGAAAGAAACTCAATGGTGCACATATGGATTTAGAGAACCTAACCATAGTTTTCGAAACAATATTGAGGTGGGGAAAATAGACATAGTTATTATTCCGGGAATATGTTTCGATACAAAAAATAATAGGTTAGGAAGAGGAATCGGCTGCTATGACAAGTTTCTTTCTTTATTAAAGCCAGATATCATAACAATTGGCTTGGGCTTTGATTTTCAGATACGCGCGAAAATACCTACCGAAAAGCATGATGTTCCACTTACAGAAGTCATATCAAACAACTAATACCTCATAGGTTATACTCATAAGCAATTATTTACGTGGATTAGTTTGTAATTATTGCATTTTTTAAAATTATGTTGATTTAATAGTATATGTTGTATGGTGCATACGGTGATTATTCTTTTTTTGTTATGATAATATGAAAGGGGGTCGAGTTCATTGTTAACAAACATATATGTCGTAGTAAGTATAGTTATTATTGTTGGAGCCCTGTCATTCATTGTTGGGTATGTAACGCGAAGACGACAAGCTGAAGGGAAGATGAATCGGGCTGAAAAGATAGCTAAACGGATGCTTGATGATGCTCAAAAGGAAGCAAAAACGCTTTTAAAAGAAGCAAAACTCGAGGCGCGGGATCAGTTGTATAAATCTCGTATTGAATTTGATAAAGAAAGTAAGGATAGACGTCTTGAGCTCAGTGCGCTTGAAAAACGTTTGGTTCAAAAAGAAGAAAACCTTGATCGCAAAGTTGATTTGCTCGATAAAAAGGAAAAAGATTTATCTCGTAAAGAACGGCAGGTTTTTGAGAATGAAAAAGTTGTGCGAGATCGGCAAAAAGAATTGGATGGCCTCATTGACCGCGAAAAGGAAGAATTACAGCGGATAGCAGGACTTTCCCTTGCTGATGCAAAGAACATATTGCTAAAACGTATCGAAGATGACGTGAGGTATGAAGCAAGTGTTTTTATTAAAAAGACGGAAGATGACTTAAAAATGCAGGCGGACCGGAAGGCTCAGGAGATCATATCAACCGCAATAGCTCGTTGTGCCGCTGACTATACAGTTGAGCGCACGGTTACCGTTGTCAATCTTCCATCGGATGAAATGAAAGGGAGAATTATTGGAAGAGAAGGACGAAATATACGTGCACTTGAACAGGCGACCGGCGTTGATATTATTATTGATGATACGCCTGAGGCTGTTGTGATATCAGGGTTTGATGCAGTACGGAGAGAAGTTGCGCGGCTTGCACTCGAGAAGTTAATTGTTGATGGGCGTATCCATCCTGCTCGCATCGAAGATGTTTGTGAAAAAACAAAAAAGGAAATGGAAAAGAGGCTCGTTGAGCAAGGTGAAGCTGCCGTTCTTGAGACGGGACTTATGGGTATTCATCCGGAAATTGTAAAACTGCTTGGTAGATTGCATTACCGGACGAGTTATGGCCAGAATGTTTTACTTCATTCACTTGAAGCTGCATCTATAATGGCAACGATGGCAGCCGAATTAGGATTAAATATTAAAGTGGCAAAAAGAATTGGTTTGTTACATGATATCGGGAAAGCAGTCGATTATGAAATAGAGGGATCGCATGCAGTGATTGGTGCTGATTTGGCAAAGAAATGCGGAGAAAATCCTGGTATTGTCTATGCTATTAGAGGGCATCATCACGATGTTGAACCGCAGAATCCCTACGATGTTTTAATTGAAGCTGCGGATGCGGTAAGCGCTGCTCGTCCTGGCGTCCGGGGAGAAACGGTTGAAACATATATACAACGTTTAGAAAAACTTGAAAGTATTGCAAATGCATTCCGCGGTATCAATAGGTCGTATGCTATTCAAGCAGGGAGGGAGTTGCGTGTTATAGTTGAACCGGAGAAGGTTAATGATGCTGAAGCAGCGGGCTTGGCTCGTGATATATCGAAAGCTATTCAAGCAGAATTGGAATATCCTGGCCAAATTAAAGTGACCGTAATTCGTGAAGTACGTTCGGTTGACTATGCGAAATGATTGAAACAGGTACGTAACCATGTCTACCATTCGAATTTTAGTTGTCGGGGACGTTGTTGGAGAACCGGGACGACGGGTTTGTCATGAGGTCCTCCCTTCTTTACAAAAAGAAGAAAAAATAGATTTTATTATTGCGAATGGTGAAAATGTAGCAGGCGGTTCAGGCATTACGAAAAGGACTGCGGAAGAACTCTTCCGCAGTGGCGTTAATGTCATTACTTCTGGTGATCATATATTTAAGCAAAAAGAGGCACGGCAGCTTCTTCAGGATACAAACCGCGTACTCAGACCGGCAAACTTTCCTCATGTTTCTCCGGGATATGGTTCCTATGTGTATAAAGTAACCTCTACCGTTTCTATAGGAGTTGTTAATCTCCTTGGGCGTGTGTTTCTTTCTACTGTTGATTGTCCTTTTCAAAAGATCACTGATCTCATCGACGAATTGAAACAAAGAACAAACATTATTATTGTTGATTTTCATGCGGAAGCAACATCAGAAAAGATAGCATTAGGATGGTATCTCGACGGGAAAGTAAGCGCAGTGGTGGGAACGCACACCCATGTACAGACTGCAGATGAGGTAGTGTTGCCTGCCGGAACGGCCTATCTTACTGATGTTGGAATGACCGGGCCATTTCATTCTGTTTTAGGGCGTGAAGTGGAAGAAGTTATAGCTCGGTTTGTTACTCAAATGCCGGGGCGTATGCGGGTGGCGACTGAGGACTTACGTATGAATGCGGTCATTATTGAGATTAATACTGAAACAGGATTAGCCGCTTCTATTAAACGCATCCAAAAAAAATTATATTAAAATAAAGAAGTAGAGCAAGGATAACTTTTTTGTGAAAAAAGTATATTCAGTTAGTGAATTGACAAAAAGAATAAAAGAAAGTTTAGAGGCTACCTTTCCTCAAGTATGGGTGGAAGGTGAAGTTTCTAATCTTACCCGTCCCGTATCGGGGCATCTCTATTTTACATTAAAGGATCAAGATGCACAATTGCAGGTAGTGATGTTTCGCCAAAACAATCGTTCACTTTCCTTTGATATGACGCATGGACTCAAAATAATAGTATGTGGCCGTATCTCAGTATATGAAAGGCGGGGAAACTATCAACTTTACGCAGAGATTATTGAACCGAAAGGAATCGGAGCACTGCAACTTGCTTTTGAACAACTCAAAGAGAAATTGCAGAAGGAAGGATTGTTTGATGAAGCACATAAGAAAGAAATACCTTTTCTCCCTCGTGCCATCGGGGTAGTGACATCACCGACAGGTGCTGCAATACGCGATATCTTGCATATTGTTAATAGACGGTTTAACAGTGCGCATATCATACTCAATCCGGTACAAGTGCAAGGTGAAAATGCCGCTGGTCAGATTGCACAAGCGATTCGTGAATTCAATGAACACGGTATCTGTGATGTTTTAATTGTTGGCCGTGGTGGTGGAAGTTTAGAGGATCTTTGGGCATTTAACGAGGAAATTGTTGCGCGAGCAGTATATGATTCACGCATTCCTGTTATTTCTGCTGTTGGGCATGAAATAGATTATACTATTTGTGATTTTGTTGCTGACCTGCGGGCTCCAACGCCTTCTGCGGCGGCGGAATTAGTTGTCTTTCGCAAAGAGGAATGGGAAGAGAAAGTTTGCCTTTGTCAAGAGAGTTTGAAACGGCAAATTAAAAGCCTTATTGAAACACGACGGTTGCGTTTAAATGCGCTGCGAAAACGATACGCATTTCGAATGCCGCTTACCGTCTTACATCAATATATGCAGCGGCTAGATGAATACCTTGGAAGGCTCAGTAATGGTGTACGACAGGCTGTTCAGGCGAAGAAAAGTGCGTTTCGAAACGTTGTAGGCAAGCTTGATGTGCTTAGTCCACTGGGCATATTATCACGGGGATATAGCGTTAGTTACCATAAAGATACAAGAAAGATTCTTAGAACCGTTGCTGATATACGCGTGAGTGATTTTGTTACAACACGACTCCAGGATGGTACTATTGAGTCAAAAGTATCAAAAATATATAAAAAAGTGTAGGAGAATCAACCGAAATGACACGAGGTAAAAATAATGGATCAAATGAAGTTTGAAACAATAATGGAACGATTAGAACAAATAGTGAGTGAGCTCGAGGAAGGGGAGTTACCGTTAGAGGAAGCATTAAAGAAATATGAAGAAGGAATTAAGCTTTCTCATATAGGTAGTAAGAAGTTAAATGAATCTGAAAAAAAGGTTGAGATGCTTACCAAAAAAGCAGATGGTGATTTTGAAACAAAGCCTTTTTTTCCCGGAGAAGACGTAAAAAAGAAAGGGAGTAAAAAGATAAGAGAAACAAAGGGAAAAAAGAAAAAAGGAGAAGAGGAGTTAAACCGTAACGAGGATTTGTTTTAAATAATGCTTAAGCGATATTTTACAAAAAAAAGAAAATGTATTGATGCGTGGCTTGACGATACATTAATAGGGGCAAAGACGTATCCGGCACTTATTCATGAAAGTATGCGCTATATGGTATTGAATGGCGGCAAACGCATTCGACCGATCTTAGCCATTGCCTGTTGTGAAGCATGTGGCGGGCACCAAAAGGATATTGCCATTCCTGCAGTAGCGATAGAGCTGATACATACGTATTCTCTTATTCATGATGATTTACCCTGTATGGATAATGATGATTATAGACGTAATCAACCAACATGCCATAAAAAATATGGAGAAGCATTTGCTCTCTTAGCGGGGGACGGACTTCTTACCTATGCCTTTGAATTATTATCGAAACTCCGTGCTTCAAAGCAAACAATGAGAATTATTCGTACACTGAGTCATGACGCGGGAACGGTTGGCATGATTGGAGGACAAGTTGTTGATAAACTTTCTGAAAACAAAACTGTTACGTTACCACTTCTTGATTATATTAATGTGCATAAAACAGGCAAATTAATTACAGCAAGTTGTTTGATTGGCGCTATTGCTGCAAATGCACGACCACAGCAGGAAAAAAAGATCAAGAAGTATGGAGAGTATTTGGGTTTTGCCTTTCAAGTGGTTGATGATATAATTGACAACAATGGTTACCTTCGATTCATGAGTAAACATGAGGCTCTTTGCCGTGCTGAAGAACTGGTTCAAAATGCGAAGCATGCTATTCGAACTCTTGGCCAGCGCGCACAAATATTAAATCATATAGCAGATTTTGTCTTACATAGAGGAAATAGGTGCGATGAAAAAAAAAATAAAGCAAAGAAATCCTAAAGCACAATTATTAGATAGCATTCACTCTCCTGATCTTCTCAAGAAGGTTTCTATTCAAGATCTTCCACAACTTGCGCATGAAATGAGGAACGTTATCATTAATACCGTATCGCTTACGGGCGGTCATTTAGCAACGAACCTAGGAAGTATTGAATTAACCATTGCATTACATTATCTCCTTGATTCTCCTCACGATAAAATAGTTTGGGATGTCGGACATCAATCGTACCCGCATAAGATACTTACCGGAAGAAGGAAAAAAATAGATACAATCCGCCAGACGCATGGATTAAGTGGTTTTCCGAATAAAGATGAAAGCGTGCATGATCATTTTACCGTAGGACATGCATCGACGTCGATTTCTCAAGCGTTAGGACTTGCCGTAGCTCGTGATTTAGCCGGCGGTGATGAAACGGTCGTTGCGGTTTGTGGGGATGGATCATTGACCGGAGGACTGTGTTATGAAGCGCTGAATAATGTTGGGCACATGAAAACACGGATGACGGTTGTCCTTAATGATAATGAGATGGCGATTTCAAAAAGTACCGGTGCTATGAGCCGATACTTAAACAAAATCATTACTGCACCATTATATAACCGTTTACGGACTGAAGTAGAAAAAACATTAAAGCCATTTCCTGCTTTGCACAGATTTTTACGTCATATTGAAGAAGGACTAAAAAATTTACTTGTTCCGGGCATGGTTTTTGAAGAACTGGGACTGAGATATTTTGGCCCTATTGACGGTCATGATATTCCATTACTTATTGAAACATTACAAAATGTTTTACAGCTAAAAGAACCTTGTATATTGCATGTGATTACAAAAAAGGGAAAGGGGTATGAATACGCCGAAAAAGCTTCCCATAAATATCACAGTGCTCCTCCGTTTGATATTATTACTGGTAAAGAACGAACAAAAAAGGTTTTACATGAACAAGATACGGAAATGGTGGAAACGATTAGCTATACCGAAGCCTTTTCCCGTTCATTATTGAAGCTTGCTGAGAAGGATGACCGTATTGTGGCTATTACAGCGGCAATGCCGGAGGGGACCGGGCTTATACAATTTCAAGAAAAATATCCACAGCGCTTTTTTGATGTTGGTATTGCTGAAGCCCATGCGGTAACATTTGCAGGAGCATTGGCTCAGGCTGGGTTCAAGCCAGTATGTGCAATTTATTCTACTTTTCTGCAACGAGCCTATGATCAGTTGATCCATGATGTTGCATTACAAAATGTTGGTGTTACGTTTTGTATCGATCGTGCTGGACTGGTTGGTGCTGATGGGCCGACACATCATGGTGTCTTTGATTTCTCATTTTTAAGAAGTGTACCAAAAAGTGTTGTTGCTGCCCCCTGTGATGAAAGTGAATTATATGAAATGTTAAAATTGGGGCTTGCGTATAACGGTGTATTTGCTCTGCGGTATCCGAAAGCGAGTATTCCGTTTGAATTAAATACTCATGTAAAGAGTTTTTCAATCGGAGAAGGAGAAGTTTTAGTGGAGGGGAATGATATTCTTATCCTTTCTTTAGGGAATATGATAAAAACCGCCCTCGATGTTGTTGCAAATTTAAAACAGGAACATATTGAGGCAACATTGTGTAATATGCGTTTTGTAAAACCGCTCGATCACGATTTAATTTTACAATTAGTAAAAAGAATCAAAACGGTTATTACTATTGAAGAACATGTTACTCATGGTGGCTTTGGCAGTGCTGTATTGGAACTTTTAGCTCTGCATGGAATAAATGATGTTCGGGTAAAGATATGTGCACTTCCCGATCATTTTATAGAACAGGGCTCACGTGAATATCTTACGGACAAATATAATCTTTCTGCTGAAAAAATAACCGATACTGCTAAAATAATGGTAAAACAGTGCAGAAAATAGGTATTTTTCATAACCCGCAAAAAGAAAAAGCCATCACCTTTGCACACACTATTTCTGATTGGCTTATAAAACAAAAAAAGGTGGTACAGGATATTGTGTCGGATAATGAGGAAAAGAGCATTTCCTCATTAGATCTTATTATCTGCGTTGGTGGTGATGGGAGCCTTTTAAAACTTTCTTCATTTCTGAGGGGTGCATCAGTGCCAATAGTAGGTGTTAATGCAGGGAACTTGGGTTTTTTGACTCATGTAAAAGAAGATGAAATATTTGAGGAACTTAATCAAATCTTTTCTGGTGATTATGAATGTGAAGAAAGACTCATGTTGACTGTTACTATTGTACGAAACAACAAGGTACACGCAAGTTTTCATGTATTAAATGATGTTGTTATTAGTCGTGAAGGATTAGCACGGTTTTTAGGAATAGAGGTAAAAGTTGATAACAGCACGGTTACTTCATTTGGTGGAGATGGTGTTATTGTTGCCACACCCACCGGTTCAAGTGCCTATTCGCTTTCTGCAGGCGGTCCGTTTCTCTATCCTACTTTAGAAGCTATGGTCATTACGCCACTGTGTCCTCATTCATTAAAAAGAAGCACCTGTGTTGTGCCGGCTCATGTAACCATATCTATAACAGCACGGGGGGAGGGAGAAGACGAACACGCATGTGTTCTTCTTGATGGCCAGGAAAAAAAGACTATCGGTTCTTGTGATACCGTGACCGTTACAAAAGCACCGTACTCATTCAGATTAATAAAAAGTTCACGACGTGAATATTTTGATATTGTAAATGAAAAGTTTTAGTATTATAGTTATACGATAAACAGGTACTCTGATTATGATACGCGGAAAAATTACTATTGATAAAGATAGATGTAAAGGATGCGAATATTGTATTATTTACTGTCCACAAAAATGTATTGCATTGTCGCGTGACATCAATATGCGTGGTGTGCAGTATGCAGTGTTTATTAATCCTGAACCGTGTACTGCGTGCACTATCTGTGCCCGCATATGCCCTGATATATGTATTGAAGTCTTTCAGCGAAAGGGAGGGCCACTGTATCAGAAAATGGAGGATACAATTTCAAAAATTATTGATAGTGGTCTGGATAAATTGAAGCCTATCGATAAACAGGACGGTCAAGAACATACAGCAAAAAAGAGTCATCAAATATTTAAAAAAGAAGATAAAACATAAAT
>JAHJGZ010000131.1 GCA_018823795.1 Candidatus Omnitrophota bacterium | reverse complement strand
CAAAGACCGCAGGAGTCGAGGTTTTAGCGCCTGAGGATATCGCGAGTAAGGACTTTAGTGCAACACTCAAAGAAGCCAACCCTGATTTAATTATCGTAGCAACGTTTGATAAAAAAATTCCTGTGAGCATTATTAACCTTCCGCGCCTTGGTGCTTTTAATATTCATTCATCATTCTTGCCGCAGTATCGTGGTCCGTGCCCCGAGTTTTGGGTTATTCGTAACGGTGAGCAGGAAGCGGGCGTGAGCATCCATTACCTCAGTGACGAATTTGATACTGGGGCCATTATTGTGCAGAAAAAGGTTTCTATTGCGTACAGTGATACTGTCGGTGTGCTCTTGTATAATCTTGCGATGACCGCTGCTCAATTGCTCATGCAGGTTCTGGTGAAATTTAATAAGGGTGAAAAGGTCGAAGGAGTTCCGCAGGATGAAAGCTTAGCGAGCTATGCTCCCTTGGTGCAACCCTCTGATTTGCAGATTGATTGGTATCAGTCAGCAGAAACGCTTTATAATCTTATACGTGCTGCAAATCCTGTTGGTGGTGCGTGGACTCTCTTTCGAGGCTATCAAATGAAGGTTTGGCACGCCCTTCAGATCGATGCGGTACGTGCTCAAAATGTAAAAGATACTACTATGAAGCCGGGGACCGTTTATGTGCTTGCTGAACAGAAACAACTCATCGTTCGTACGGGTGATAGCTTTCTCGAACTGAAAGTGGTTCAGCCGGCCCTTTATTACACGGTTGATGCATGGAGTTTTAAGGAAAAGTCCCTCGTCAAAAATGGGGAACTGTTAGGATAAGGGGTTTACCCCGTTAGAGGATGGTCCTGCCGTGTCTTGAAGGATAAAATAATGTATATTAAATAGCATAATAGTACTTCCATTTCATATTGATTTTGCTTGTTCTCTAACGGGGTGAACTACTTCTCAAGATTTTCTATCCAGTCGGTTACTTGGTCTGTATGATAGCCATCCTGCGTATGGTGGAGGTATTGCTTAAACTGCCCGATTGCTTTTTCTTTACTGCCTTGTTCAATATACGTAATGCCTAAATTGTAATGAATAGTTTCATCCGCGGAATCAATTGCCAGTGCCTGCTCGAAAAGGGGAATTGCCTCATCAAGCTTTCCTAAAGCTTTATACGTACAGGCTAAATTATTTAATGCTTCAATATCTTCAGCATTCTCTTTGAGGACATTTTTAAATGCCTGAATGGCTGCGAGGTACATTTTTTTTTCTTTGTAAATACAGCCGAGATTATTGTAGCTTTCAGGGCTTTGCGGTGCAAGGGTGAGTGCTTTCGTAAACAAGGCTATGGCTTCATCGTAGCGTTTTTGATATTTATACAAAAGGGCTAAGTTATTAAGCGCTTCAGCATCCAGCTCATTGTCTTTTAAGGCATTTTGCAAATACCGTTCTGCAAGATCGAATTTACCCTGCCGCAGGTACAGATACCCAAGGTTATTATATGCTTCTGGCTGCGCGGGGTTTAATTCTATAATTTTTTTAAAATAGTTCTCCGCTTCGACGAGTAGACCCTGAGAAACGAGAAAACAGCCGAGCAGGTTGTATGCAGGATAGTTGGTAGCGTTGTTGTAGACAATGACTTTAAGCTTCTCTATTGCTTGTGAGAAGTTGCCCTCATTATATGAGGCGACCGCCTCTTCAAGGAGTTTCTTACTGGCCATAAGCAAAGATACCTTCCTTTCGGCAACTAGCCTAACATAAAGTTGTGTCATTTTCAATAAATAGCTACGGAAAGACTTGGCGGTCAAGTGCCTTTGAAAGACCGCCAAAGGTATGGGGGGTAAAGCCAAATGAACGTCGCCAAACCTCAGCGCTTTCCATACATAAGTATATGAAAACATTGCTGTTGTGGCTTCTAATCCAATCAAACATCTGTGTATAAATATGTATTCGAAGTGGCTTAATGTAACGCATTTTGCCGTCGAGCCCTTTAATAAATTCATCACAAATAAATGTCGATTTTGGAAAACGCTGCTCAATAATTGGCTTCAGGCTTGGTATAAAGCGAAAACAACCGAGGCTGATCCAGGCAATATTCTGCGGCTTAATATTTTTAAAGATTAAGTCAATAACGTGTTGGTAATCACGCTGCCAGCCAGGATAATACAGAATGGGGTCAAAATGAAAACCGATTTTGTAGCCGCGCTGCTGGCAGGTACGGGCAGCCTGTATGCGCTCTCGTAGTGGTGCCGTATCGTATTCTTCATGGCGCACTATTTTTTCCGCATTCAATGACCAGCTGACAACAATTTTTCCCTTCGGTTTAAACGTAAGAAGATTACTAATATTGGCCGTTTTAGTCTTTAATTCAAGAACAGCGTTCTTCTTCTTTGTAAAGTACGGAATTAAACGTGAACTCAAATTGGTGAGGTCATCAAAGGCAAGAGAATCGGTAAATTCACCGGTACCAATCCGCCACAAGCGTTTT
>JAHJGZ010000130.1 GCA_018823795.1 Candidatus Omnitrophota bacterium | reverse complement strand
TAAATTATGAAATAATATGTATTTTGGCCTATTCATTCTTGTCTATACTTTTTTGGGGATTCCCACTAACCGATAATAGCACCTTACCGCAATGGTTTCACGTGGTCGTTTTAAAATCATATCTGTTTTCTAAATAACTTTCCTTCTTACCATGTTCGCGTCTTTCAAATAATCTCTCCTCAGTAAAGTATATATATTGTAATCCCAATATTTTCCGTCACGAAATAAAAACTCTTTAAATCTTCCACTTTTCACGAATCCAATACGTTCATAAAGAGTTCCCGCCTTCTCGTTAAAATCGCCGACTTTCAGATAAACCATATGCATATTAAAATGCAAAAACAAATATTCAAGTATCATCTTATAACTTTTTACACCAAAACCTTTCCCCCTATACGAAGGTAAAATATCTAATCCAACTTCACAATTTCTATTTGTGAAACTTATATTTTGCACTCGAAGAATCCCTATCACCTTATTTAAAGCAACTTCTACAATACTATATCTCCTTGTAACATTATCATTAATCAAACTTTTCCACCAAACAACCTGTTGTTCGCTTGAAAAAAGCTCAATATCACCAAGTTGCAAAAGAGTAGACATATCATTATGTAATTTTCTTAAAATTTCCAAGTCATCAATTTCAATGGGACGAAATCCCACATCTTCGTATATATACATATCAACTCCTCTGTTTTCTCCGTTTCACAAAGAGCCAAGAACCTTTCTAACCCCTCTTACTATATCATTCACATCTTTCTCCATCAATGATGGATACAATGGTATCCTAACCAACGAATCGTAAAATTTCATCGCATTAGGAAACTCATCTTCCTCAAAATCGCATAGATCCATGTAGTAAGTGTTTAAGTGTAATGGATTATAATGTATATTAGCCATAATACCTTCAGCTTTCAATGCATCGATAATCCATTCTTTTTTATTTTGAGGCACTAACAAATAAAATAAATGCCAATTTGTCTTGCTCCCTTCCGTCACTTTAGGCAAACCAATACCATCAAGTTCACTAAACTCCCGCATATAACGCTTAGCAATATCCTCTCTTCGCCTATTCATAAAATCAATCTTCTTTAACTGCGAAACAGCTAAAGCGCCTAGTATATTAGATTGAACATAGCTGTTCCCCTTACTAACATATTCATAATATCCTTTCTTCTTAGGATTGGAAATATACGAATATTTATCTGTCCCTTTTTCTCTTGCAATAATAATTTTCTCTGCAAGATCATCATGGTTAGTTACAATAGCACCGCCTTCTCCTACAACCAGATTTTTAGTCCCGTGAAAACTAAAACAACTCACATCCGCGAGTGCCCCCGTTTTTTTTCCCTTATATTCCGACCCGATAGACTGGGCGGCATCGTGAACTACATATAAGTTATACTTCTTTGCCAAATGATTAATCTTGTCCATATCTGCCGGATTCCCCGCATAATCCACCGGAACAATAGCGGCTGTCTTCTGCGTAATCTTTGCTTCAATTTTTCCTACGTCAATATTTCCATTAAGTGGGTCTACGTCCACAAGTACAACTTTTAACTGATTAAGAATCGGCGCCAGAGCGGTCGATGTAAAGGTAAAATCTGGAACGATAACCTCAGACCCTTCCGGAAAATCCTTAACCATAAAAGCAAGATCCAGCGCGGCCGTAGCTGAAGTAGTAAAAAACGCATATTTGACATTTAAGTATTTTTTAAGTTTTTCTTCAAACTTTCTACATTCAGGACCATCCCCACTCACGAAAGTAGACCTCATAGCCATTTCAACAGCCTTGTAATCATCTTGGTCAAAATATGGAGCGTTAATCGGAATTAGTTTTTCCCTTACCGGCGTCCCTCCATTTATTGCAAGCTCCGAACACATGCTCCCCCCCTTTTTATTTACAATATTCCTCTCATAATAAAATAACTTATTTCGAATCCCGCCTATTTTTTCCATACCATTCTATAGTGCTTTTTACTCCTTCCTCAAATCCCATAGAAGGCTTCCAATTAAATATCTTTTCCCCCTTATCTCCACACACCGTCTTATACGGAGCCCCATCCGGCTTTGTAGTGTCCAACACAATATCGCCTTCGTATCCAACATATTTTTTTATGAGCTCCGCCGTTTCAAGGATGGTAACCCCTTGCCCAACACCAACATTTATCGGATCTATCTGCGGCTCAATCGTCAACGCCCGGATCATAGCTTCAGCTCCGTCATCTATATGCAACCATTCCCTCACGGGGTTACCTGTTCCCCATACGGTTACCTTATCTTCATTATTTTTTTTCGCTGTTACAAATTTCATGATTAAAGCCCCCAATGCATGTGACCTCTCTTCCTCAAAATGATCTTCCGGACCGTACATATTTGACAAAATGATGTTTATAACATCCAGGTTATACTCTTTTGCGTATGCCCATGACCCTATCCAAAACGCTTTCCGGACAAAGCCGTAAACCATTACCGACTCGTGCATAGGCCCTTCCCAAAACTCTTCTTCCCTGAAAAG
>JAHJGZ010000129.1 GCA_018823795.1 Candidatus Omnitrophota bacterium | reverse complement strand
TTCTTCCTAAATATTTTTTATCTTTATTGAAATCGGTTTCGCCATGTCTAACCATATATAAATTCATCATGTTTTTATTTTATAACAAAAAAACGAGGATGACAATGTTTTGCCACCCTCTTGAATTTATAGAAATACCGTGCGTATTTTTATAAATTTTGTTTGAAAAGTTAAGGGTTAATCATCCTTCCATCGGTATTGCTCTGGAAATGTACGAAAAATTTTATTGACCAGAATTGATTGAATTCTTCCGGCCAAATCAGGTACAGAAAAACTTTGAACATTGAGAGTTGGCTTTATCAATCCGCTGGCAAAAATAATGTGTTGTTCAACGCCAATTAGCTGGTCTTTGAGCCGAGCAATCTGTTTTACGATGTCTTGATGGCTAAACCCTGATTTTGTCCAAGAAAGCAGCGACTTAAGGGTTTCTTTTTCTAAAGCAAATATCAGATTACAAAGGGCGTCAAACTTTAGCCGCTGATTGAAAGCAGGGGCCTTTTTAATGTTCCAAATTTCTCCTTGATAGGTTTTGCGAAAAAGGTCGATCCATTCTACTGATATGGTTTTAAGCGCCATATAGATAGATGCAACAGACGAATCAACAAGATATTCGTGATAACCTTCAAAGGGACTACGCCAAACGAGTCTGTTTTCGGATGCCATAATTTCTTGCAGCGGCGTTCCATCAAAAATTCTTAGAGATTTTGAAAGTGTGGGTGTAAGCCCCCATGTCTCCAAAAAATCAAGGTCTTTTTCCAAGGTTTCAATAGTAGTGTAGGGATTAAAGATCATAAAGCCCGGCACCACATCAATGCCAGCTTGTCGGAGTATTTTAATTGATTGCTCGATCGTTTGTAAAGATTCGCCTTTTCGAAACAAGCTCAACACTGTCGGATTAGCGCTTTCGATGCCAATAAGAATTCTCTCAAAACCAGCTCGTTTCATAAGCAGCGCTATTTCCATGTCAATATCATTTGAGCGACAAAATCCCATAAGATGTAAATCGTTAATACTTCGAGTAATTATCTCGTTGCAGATATTAACAACATGTTGACGACCACTTAAGCCAGGTCCAAACAGATTCGGATCATTGAACTTAAATATTCTTACGCCCTGCGTTGTCCTTAACTTTTCAATCTCATCAACCACATCAATAGGATTTCTTCCACGCCAATTTGAACCAACAGATGTCCGTTCAAAAGCTTGGTTGCTACAAAATGTACATATTCCGTAGCAACCACGACTGGCTACAATAGTGGCATAGTTGGTTTTTCCAAAACAAACCGGAAGTAAGTCTCGACTTGGCCAAGGCAACGAATCAATATCCGTCTTAGTCGTCGGTTGATTTATGACAACCATACCATTTTGCTTAAAAGCAATGCCGTGGAGATGCTTCCAGTCAAACGATTCCTTGATTGCCTTGGTAAGATGAGAAAAAGTAAGTTCTCCCTCGCCTAGGACAATCGAATCAATTTCCGGTATCCGCTCAAGTATATGTTTAGCGCTTAAGGTGGCAGAGAATCCTCCGCAACAGACATGAGAAAGCACTCCTTTGTTGCGAAGTTTTTCTACCAACAATTTAACAGATGGCAACGCTCTTTGCATTACGGAAAACCCTATAATCTTAGCTTGTCGCTTAATGATTTCAGTGACTGTTTGCTCAAGAGTTAAAGCCAAAATATCAGCATCAAGTATTTCAATCGAACATCCGCTATGTCTCAATGCCGCCCCAATATACATTAGCCCCATAGGTTCTTTAGGGTTGTAATCGGGTATGCGGCCAAACTGATACATTGGCGGCAAAACAAGCAATGCGTCAATGTCACTCATTTTTCACCTCCTTTACAGGATTGAATCTGACGATAGATGCTCCCACACTGGTAAGTCGTTCCTCGATTCTTTCATAGCCGCGATCAATGTGATATATTCGATCAACAACAGATTTTCCTTCTGCCGCCAAAGTGGCCAAAACTAAACCAGCGCCTGCCTGAAGATCGCTGACCATAACATGAGCCCCTGTTAACTTGGCAACGCCAGCAACAACCGCTTCATCAAGATGAACTCTGATATTCGCGCCAAGACGGTTTAATTCCTGAACATGCATAAAACGATTTTCAAAAACCGTCTCTTTCACAATTCCAGTATCTCGAGCTACGCTCATCAAAGCCATCATCTGCGGCTGAAAATCGGTCGGAAAACCTGGATATGGCCAAGTGGTGAAATTGACTGAGCGAAGTTGTCTTGTCGCTTTTGCCAAAACTCGATTGTTTCCCAAGTCAATAATCTCCATTCCCATTTGACGCATTTTATCAACAACAATGCCAAGATTTGAGAGAATGGCATTTTTGACAACTAACTCTCCTTTGGTAATGGCAGCAGCGGCAAAAAAGAAAGCTGTTTCTATTCGAGATGGTATAGCCTCATGCTCAACTGCTGACATCCGAGTGCAACCCTCAATTGTTATGGTTGATGTGCCAGCCCCTTTAATTTTTGCTCCCATCTTATTCAAAAAATAAGCGAGGTCTGCGACCTCTGGCTCACAAGAAACATTAACTAATGTCGTCGTTCCTTTTGCCAAACAAGCAGCCATCATGATGTTTTCCGTTCCCGTGTGAGTTGGAAAATCAAAGTGAAAAGTCGTTCCTTTTAATCCACTCGTCTTAATGTTGATTAATCCTTCTTCTTGAGAAATATCCGCTCCCAGCGCTTTTAATGCGTCAATGTGCATATTGACACTTCGAGCACCAATTGCGCAACCCCCGGGAAGAGAAATTTCAGCTTGTCTGAAACGTCCAAGCAACGGACCGATAACCAAAAAAGAAGCTCTCATCTGTTTGACCAGATCGTAAGAAGCGGTGAAATTATTGATCGATTCACAATCAATTTCAATCACCCTAGTATTACGGTCGTAGTTGACCATTGCTCCCATTCGGCGCAAGATTTGAGAGAGCGTCGCAACATCCCTAAAGTCGGGAACGTTACTGATAACCGTCTTTCCTTTGTTAGCCAAAATAGAAGCGGCAATTAAAGGCAGAATGCTATTCTTTACTCCCAATACCTCGACTTCGCCATGAAGTCTATTTGATCCTTGAATTTCAAACTTGTCCATCATTTTCCTCCTTTATTTTTATTTGTTAAAGAGCTGTTTTCAACGGGAAATTATTTTTTATTAACATATAAACTATCTTTTTATTTTTATTTTGTCAATCCTTTGCGCAACAGGAAAAATAGCAAAAAAAAATCGCGCATAACAAAGTTTATTTTCAAACGAAGCGAGTAAAAACAAAAATTCACCCTGTTAAATAGTTGCGGAACAAATTTAACAGGGCAAGCTTTTTGTTT
>JAHJGZ010000128.1 GCA_018823795.1 Candidatus Omnitrophota bacterium | reverse complement strand
GATGTTTCCGGTTCTATTGTGACGATACCATTGTATCCGCATATGACAAACGAAATGCGTGTGGAAATAGTTTCGAAAATAAAACAGAGAGCCCATGCGTTGCAGAGATAGTCATTCATTGAAAAATACGAAGTTGTGCGATTGTTATAAATAAAACATTATGCAAAAAAACCGTGCGATCGTTTTTATTAATCCCCCCCACAAACAGTATATTCAGCGAAAAATGCGGTGTTCTCCGGTACGGTCTGGCTATTTATTCCCACCGATGGAACTCCTCTATCTTGCCACTATTATTCATACGATAACCGATGTTGAAAAGGTGTTCATTGATGCCGTCGTAGAACGGCTGAGCGTTGATGATATTATTGCAAAAATACAGCAATACGATGTGCAGATGATTGTTTTCATGCCTGCGGTAGAATCATGGGATGTTGATGTGCATGCTCTTTCTCTTATAAAGGAAGCGGTCAATAAGCACTGTTTTCTCGTTTGTTTCGGTTATATACCGAGCCTGTTTTATCGTGAACTTTTTAATCGATTTCCAACCGTTGATTGTGTGATAATTGGGGAACCGGACAGAACGTTTCAAGAATTATGTGAAATTTTCTTTAGTGACAGAAAGAAAATATTTGATGTAAAAGGGCTCGCTTTCAATATACAACACGATTATATAACAACTGAACGGCGTCATAACGAACTCGTATTAGATTCATTACCAATTCCTGATAGAAAATATCTTAACAATAGTTTATATGGTGACCCTTTTGTAAATAAACCAATGACTGCGGTTATGACAGGACGTGGCTGTCTCTATGCATGCACCTTTTGTGTTAATTTTTACGGTGTGCCATTTCGATTACGATCGAGCGAAAACGTTCTTAATGAATTAGAGCAAATTGTCCACGAATTTAATATTCGCGATATTCGGTTCATGGATGATCATTTTACGGTTGATAAGCAAAGGACAATTGCGATTTGTAAAGGTATCATTGATCGTAGTATGAATATTCGCTTTACCTGTCTCAGTAGAGTTGATACGTTGGATGAAGAGTCTATAGGGTATTTAAAACGCGCAGGTTGCCAAATGGTATTTCTTGGCATAGAAAGTGGTTCCCAACGCATATTGGATTATTATAATAAGAGATACACTGTCGATAGAATACGGCAAACGTGCCGTATTCTCAAAAGGGCTGGTATAGCGTTTACTGGATGGTTTGTTATTGGTGCGCCTATTGAAACACCTGATGATATTCGTCAAAGTATCCGTTTAGCCCTCGATATTAAAGCAGATTTCATTATTGTTAATGAATTACATATTATGCCGGCGACGCCACTTTTTAATACATTACGAGATGACCTTATCGTTAACCTTGTTCCTTTTAGTGTATCGTATCAGAAAAGATGCATCCCGAGCGAAGCGTTGCCGAAGTATCGGTATATGTTTTATGTGAGGTTTTATGTTTTATCGTTGTATTTTATTAGGAACATAGGTATGTGTTTGAAGAATCCGAAGCGGCTATGGTTTTTTATGAAAGAGTTTTATTCTGGTATACAAAAACACTATGTAGAAAAATGAATATGTTTTTTTGAGAACAGCACCGTCGGAAGTCATTAATGCAGAACAGACGTGAGTACGTGCTCTGATACGTATGAAATGTTTTGTCAGGAGAAGAGCGATGGGTGGATTGCCTATGATGAGAAAAAAAACTATCATTTGTTTGATCTTTATCATGCTGTATATCAGTATACGTTTAGTTCTGATGATGTCCTCAGAGACCTTAATACGACAAGGACAAGAAGCACAAGTTGGATGTCTTACCCAAAGCATCATTGATTGCTGGGGTTTTGATTTCTGGCGCTATCCGGTGGACCAATATATGCATGGATCCGTATTAAACGCATTAATTGCGATCCCATTCTTTTATCTATTTGGACCTCATATGTTGTCTTTAATGCTAGCATCGTTATTATTTCATGCATGCGGACTTACCTTCCTTTTTTATTTAATGTCCGAACATTTTGGTCGGCGAGCCGCAATTTTTAGTTGTCTTTTATATACGCTTTCACCACCGTTACTTACAGCACGTGGGCTTATTTTTAGTGGTGCACACGCGGAAACCGTTGTTTTTGGTGTTGTTATTTTTTTTCTTTTTTTTAAAATATTGCAAGAAAAACCATCGATTATTTGGTATATGCTTTTCGGATTTATCAGTGGATTAAGTATATGGTACATAGCATCGAATGGCATCTTTATTATAAGTTGCTTTATCATATGGACGTTCATTGATCGCACGTTCTTCATTAAGAAAAAAATGGGGCTTTATTGCATTGGATTTCTTGTAGGCATTACGCCGTTATTGCTCTTTCATTTTGCCAATCCCTATGTGGGAGCGACATTGCATCGAAACGCATTAGTGTCATTAGCACATATCGATAATATGGGTGCAGTAGTGATTAAACTGAAGGAAATACTGTGTACGGTGATGCCCAACATGTTCCTCTTTAATGAATTTGCCCCTTTTTTTGGTCACTATTTCGATATTTTTTATTATAGTGTTTTTATGGTTTCATTATTCGGGATGATCGGTTACATCGTATTATGTGGTGTGATTATAAAGAATTTTCGCAGGGAGCAGTGTGATGCCTACCCAAGCACTGATAAAACCTACTTATTTAAAATTATAGCCATTATTAGTGTGCCTATTATTTTTTCCTTACTCTATGCCGTAAGTAAGCGGCCGATAGAGAATTTTGGTTTTGGCATTGCGGACTATCGCTATACGCTCATGCTTTTTCCATTCATATTTATGATTATAGCCCTTTTTCTGGATATTCTTTGCAGCTCACAAAAAAGAATGATCGCATACACCGGCTACAGTCTATTCTGCTGCCTTATCATCATAAGTATTATCGGACAAAGTGGATTTGTGTATTCATTGGATTTCAATAATCGGTATTTGCTCGATTCAGGATACAATTATGAACTGATAGGGCGTATAGCAGCACGTCGATATGATACAGAACTTGATCAAGCGGCACGTTTTATTTCAACTGTGCAAAACGATGACTTGGAGAGTGATGCGTATAGAGGATATGGTGAAACACTTGCGAATAAATATCTTGAGGTACAAAATATCGAAGTGTGTACAGCTTTAGGAACGACCATCGATAACGAAACGTTACGAGCAGACTATTTTCGGGGCATAGGTATTGGATGTGCAGATATCTTTTATAGTGATACGACACTGTTGAAAAAACGGCTTACCGCCTACATGAATGCTGTTGATGAACCTTTAAATCAGCGGGCTCTGTTTAGGGGGTTGTTGGATGTTTTTATCAATCGTCCACGGTCATCATTTTCCGTAACAAAGATTATTGAAGTTGTACCGGAGACATTTCATTCGATGGCATATTTTAAATGGGGTCTTAAGATGGGATCATTTACCTTCGGAAAACCCTCCCTCGAAGAAATTAGGGCAATACTGTATTCACTTTCCGGTGAACACAGACGTGATTATGTCTATGGGGTCGGCGCGGGAATCGGTGTATTTTTTACGGGCAATATGAAAAAATGCGTTTTCAAGATTGATCAATTTCCGCCTGCTCTACGTACATGGTTATGGCAGGGGGTAGGGATGTATCATTGTTTCAAACAGTATGGCCGCGTCGATAACATACAAAACCTATTGCGTCAGTGCGATATAGAGGAAGAAGATATACCTTACGTAAGAGAATATGCAACGTTACTAACACATTAACGATATTCCGTATGCCACAAAAAAAAATATTATTAGTTTATCTTACCATGACTTGTCATGATGCGCTTCCTGAAGAAATAGGGCGGCGTTATCGCTATACTTTTTATAAAAATGCACGGCTAAGTTTGGAATATCTTGCAGCAGTCATTGAGGCGAAAGGGGACCCCGTTGATATTATTGATCAGTCAGTACACTGGTTTACAGCTTATGATATTATAACTACCATCCAATGCGGTAAATACCTGTTTGTTGGTTTTTATGTGAACGGTGTAATTGTGGAGAAAACAGCGCAGTTTATAAAAACCATTAAGGAGAAATCTACGACACCACTTGTGTGCGGTGGACCGGGGACAATACAGCTTGAAACATTACTTACCGCGGGATGTGATATTGTCTGTTGTGGAGAGGGGGAAAATACGATTGTAGATGTTGTTGCATATTTCAAGAGACAAAAACAATTGGACGAAATTCAGGGAATTGCATTTATGCGCAAAGGAGTTGTTATTACTACTGAACAACGTCTATTAATTGCTAATCTCGACACCATTCCCTTTCCTGTTCGTAATAAAATTCCATTATTAGCATATAATGATTATTATCTTCCCACATTGCGCAAGCCATATGCGGTCGTTATTACATCACGTGGTTGTCCCTATCGGTGCACATACTGTTTTTCACATTGTTGGTGGTGCGATACCTATAGGGTAAGATCCGTTGAAAATGTACTGCAAGAAATTGATGAGCTGCACACGCGGCATGGTGTGCGCTATATTATTTTTAGGGATGATGTATTTGGCTATCAGTATAAATGGTTAGAAGAATTTTGTGTTCAACTAAAAAAGCGACGTTATCTTCTTAAATGGATGTGCAATTTTTATCCCCGTGCGTATCCTGATAAGATTCATGAAGCAATTGCTCTTATGGGTGACGCAGGATGTGACTTTATACATATCGGGTTACCATCAGCCAACAGAGATATTTTAAAGAGCATTGGACGTGGTGAATCAGAACCAAGACTTGTGCGTACGATAATTCCATTAGCAAAAAAAGCAAATATGATGGTGATGTTGGAATTTATTTTTGGACTTCCTGGGGAAACGGAAGAAACTATTAAAGAAACAATCCACTATGCCCGTTCGGTGAAACCTCATTTGGTAAATTATAATCCGTTGGGCATTGCTCCGTTAACAGCGTTATATTATAATGGCGACCGTTCGTCATACATGCCTGCACAGGTAACGCAAAAGTGGTGTCGGTATGCAACGAGGAGACACTACCTCAATTTGAACAATGGTATTATGATTTTCTGGCTTATCTTGAAAAAAAATCCGATATGGCTTATAAACATAGTACGTTTTTTAATTTATTGGTAGTTTATAGATAAGGTGGGCATGCAACATTCTGATAATGCCATCGCGAACGAAGAGAAGAATGTCATAACGTGTTTAAATGTAGGTCGGAAAGGGATTAATCGGTAATGACACTACAACGCATACGATTTATTGACTACTGGATTGGTATCCCTCTCTGCTTTCTTTTCTCAATTATTTACTATTTGGCAGAAATTGTAAGTAAAAAAACGCGCAAGAAAAATATGCCACGCAAAGTGCTCTTTATACTTCTTTCAGAAATGGGGAGTGGTATTCTTGCATATCCTGCCATCAAGCAATTCAAAGAATACTATCCCACTGTGACAGCCTATTTTTTTACCTTTCAAAAAAACGAAGAAGGAATTCATTTGCTTAATATTATCTCCGCAGAACAGATTGTTTCGATACGGGATACCTGTTTGTGGCACCTCTTTTGTGATGTGCTCAAGGGAATTATACGGATACGAAGGGAAAAGATAGATACGGTAATCGATATGGAATTATTTTCACGATGTTCAAGCATCGTAAGCTTTCTGAGTGGAGCACTCATCCGTATAGGATTTCATAAATATACCATGGAAGGATTATATCGCGGTTCTCTTCATACACACCGTGTCACCTATAATCCCTATATCCATATAAGCCAGAATTTTATTGCGCTTGTTGAAGCACTTGAGGTAAATCCAGTTGATGTCCCTCTTTTAAAAAAGCCGGTACGACAACATGACGGAAACCTTCCGCTCACATCAATATCTGCGGAGGAGCGAGATGCTCTCCGTGCCCGTTTACAGTTACTTTGCCCTTCATATATTCCAACGCGGCAGATCGTTGTTATGCATATCGAAATGAATGATAATCTTCCTGTTAGAAAATGGCCGTTTGAATCTTACATGATGCTTGCTGAGAAATAACTTGCGCACGACAATGTTTGTATACTTTTTGTTGGAATGCAACCTCTTGCACGGGAGCAACGACTGGTTGATCGTGAACGTTGTATTAATTTGCTCGGAAGAACATCGATACTGGACATACAACGTATTTGTTCTGTTGCACGGGTTCTTGTCAGTCATGATTGCGGACTTAATCATATTGCGGCATTAACGGCTATTCACATTGTTGCCCTTTTTGGGCCTGAAACGCCGCAGTTGTATGCCCCGTTAACAGAACACAAAACAATTTTCTATGAGTCGTTATACTGTAGCCCCTGTTTGTCAGCTTATAACTACAAACGTTCTCTGTGTCGAAATAATAGGTGTATGAAGGTCATATCAGTCAATAACGTTTATAATGCAGTGTTCAGTGCTCTCATGTTGAATAAACGGAGAGAACATTCAACCGTTAATATGGTGTAATCCATAATGAATATAACTCCGAAGCTGAAAATACACGGTCACTGTGTGACGGCAGAAACGACCAGGGATTATATGCAAAATACAAGTATGTTAACAGGAGATGGTGTGCATGGTGCATAGTTTGTTTAAAAAAAAGTATGTGATACTAACGGGATTATGTGTGTTGTTCTTACTGACGCGTATTATTCTCTTATTGTCTTCAGAAAAACTTATTTTTCAGGGTGAAGAGCGGTTTGTTGGCCCTATTACACAGGGGATAATTGTAGGATACGCGTTTCCTGTTTCAGATTTTCAAGTAAGTAGCCATAGTGGAGGCTCCGTGGCAAATGGGTTCTTATCAGTGCCATTATTTGTATTATTGGGGTCGACCGTACTCGCATTGCGGCTGAGCTGCATTCTTTTTTACATGCTCGGTCTTATATTTCTTTATTTATTTACCAGCACCTACTTTAACGTACGTGTCGCTTTGTTAAGTAGTCTTCTCTATATTTTTGCGCCACCCCTCTTAATGGTGAGTTCGTTCCTTTTCTGTGGATGTCATGCGGAATCCGTTGTACTGAGCATGATGCTTTATTTCCTTTTTTTTACATTACTGTTTTCATCTTCGTCAAAAAAAACCTTTCTTTCCATATTGTTGGGAATCGTGAGTGGACTGAGTGTTTGGTATATCTATGATGTATGTATACCTATAATAGGTTATCTTTTCATATGGTTTTTGCATGATAAACGGTTTTTTTTAAGGAAACACTTTGGCGCCTATTGTCTGTCTTTTCTGACAGGAATGATTCCCTGGCTATTGTTCAATCTTCAGCATAATTTTGAAGGAATGAGCGTTGTAAACTTTACGCTGCATCAATTTACGAGAGAGGAAGTGCTCCAGCAAATTTATCATTACGTTGATGCGACACGCACATTGTTTTTTAAAGACTTGTACAACATATTTGTTTTTGATGCCTATTCGTTATTTGCTGGTACACTGTTTAATGTTGTGTACTATGTGTGTTTTCTAGGAGCACTCATTTTCAATAGTGTCGCTATAATGCACGCGGGGTGTCATAGGGAAAAAAATCAAACTGCTGCTGATAATCATCATGAAAGTATCCTTAAAAAAACCGCTATAACTATTGTCCCTTTTTTGTTTATATTTTTTTATATTTTAAGTGGATATCGATTTGTGCACCTAGGAGATTCGATTAATACGTATCGATATTCAATGATATTGTTTCCATTCATTTTTATCACTCTTGCATTGTTTCTCGATAGTCTTATAACGTCAACTCGCATTATTGTGCGTACCACGGGGGTGATGCTTTGTGGAATAGTATTAGTGGTAAGTGTTCTTGGTAATGGACGGTTTATCCATTCTCTTGATTTTAATAATAATTATCTTTCTCAAGTAGGATGTAATTACCAAGCGGTTGGCCGTGCTGCATTTCGGAGATATGGTCTTAATCTAAATAACGTAGCTCTTTTACTCAATAGGTTAAACGATCATAATTATATCCATGAGGCGTATGTAGGTTATGGGCGAGCATCTGCCCTTCGTCCGGCAGGATGGTTGTCTAATGAGCAGTGTCTAACCATATCACGATCGATTTCTCAACTAACGTTCAAAAATGGATACCTTGTAGGATTGGGAGAAGCTCTTGCGTGCCGTATATTAGATGGACACATTTCACTTGGGGATCTTATCAAAGAGTGTGAAACGCTGCAGTTAGGCGACGATGAGTCAATGAATGTCTATAGGGGCATACTCGTCGTATTATTAACACGCATAGAGGAATTTGTATCGATTAAAGATTTAGTTGCGTTTCTGCCTCAAAGATATCACCCTCTCGCATATTTTTATTACGGTTATAAAACTGGGTTTAATAATTTGTATTTCAAAACAAATTCTGACGCAATTTTTAATAACGTAAACAATGTGAACATACAATTTCGCTCATATTATTATAACGGCGTCGGCTCTGGAATAGCTTATTTTTATTCTGGCAATATACGGAAAACAGAAAAACATATAAGCATATATCCACGAACTGTGCAGCAGTGGCTATGGCAAGGAGTCGGTGTGTATTTTGAAGGGCAACTGTCTGACGATAAACCCGGGGATTACAAATTGTCGTCTCAGATGCAACACCATGAAAACGATCTTAAAGACGGCATTGCAATCGCTCATACACTGCTTTCATTACCTGTTAAAACCGATACGCTATGAAGGTAAAAGACCAGATAATAATCGCAAAAAGCATACTTGACGCAAAACTATTTCGAAAACGTCGCCCTCTTCTGGCAAGTTTGTATATAACCTATCGATGCAATCTTCAGTGTCCGTATTGTGGCTATTTTAAGGCAAATAGCGATGAGTTACATTGGAGGGAAGTTGTTTCTCTTGTTGATGAATTAGTACGATTAGGCAATAAATGTATTATTTTTAGCGGCGGAGAAGTTCTTTTGAAAGAAGGTATTGGCAATATTATAGATCATTGTGTTAATCGTGGAGTGTGTACGATAATTAATTCTAATGGGACATTAATTGAAGAAAAAATTGATGATATAAAGGCGGCGCATTTTATCCAACTTAGTCTTGATGGTCCTAAAAGTATACATGATCGTATACGGGGAAGGGCAGGTGTGTATGAAAAAGTTATCAATGCGATTACCATCTTAAAAGAAAGAGGGATTAAGGTATCGATAACGACGGTACTTTCAAAATATAATTTGTTAACGGTGGATCATGTTTTATGGGTAGCAGAACACTTTAAGATAGGGGTGCTATTTCAACCGACGACACAAACGATATTAGGGGAAGATGATCCAAATCCATTGATGCCACCTCCTGATGAATATCGGAGAGTTATTGCGTCTCTAATACAAAGAAAAAAAGCCGGCTTTAAGTTTATACGTAACTCAATTTCAGGACTTACGTATCTTTATGATTGGCCTCACGTAAGGCCTATCTCTTGCATAGCAAAATATTTACATTGTTATATTACTCCTGATGGACGAATGATTAGTTGTGCACATGTTGCTGAGTACAAAAAACGGCTCGTCTCTATTAATAAAGATTTTAAGAATGCGTATAAGAATATGTATGTTGTATCTCGTTGTTCACAATGTCATTGTGGAAATATGGTTGAATTAAACTTGGGGAGTAGCTTTCATCTTGATGCGTTAATAACGATGTGGAAAAACAATAAGGATATATAGGACAAAAATATTTTTTAATAACAAAAGTATTATATGTGCTTATTTTGTTGGACAATATGATTATAAATATGTTACGATTCCAACAAAAGTGATACAGGTCATCTGTGCTGGCAAGGGGAGCTGGCGACAAGAATATCTATAATTAATTGATTTTAATTCAAGAGGTATTCATGAAAAGAGTATGGATGTTGTGTTGTATTCCTATTATTATAATGGTACTGTCCGGTGGAAGTGCACTAAGAGAGCCGGCCAATTTTACCGATTATTTTACTATTGAACCAAAGAGAGAGCGGAACTATTCTAATATGTCAGAGCAGTTGGGATTCTATGCTTCACAGTCAAAAATCACCTTTATTGAAGGAAAAACATTTGGGTATCGATTTATTTGCGGAGTTGATACTTTGTTAGTTGACACAGACGGCATAAAGATGGTGAAAAGAGAGGAGATGGAAAAAGGCGCTGCAGAACTTACTTTTGAACCACCAATCTTGCTATTGCCTTCAGAACTTGTGAAAAACAAACACGTGGAGCTGTCCGGTACTATTACAGCGAAGAGTCACAAAGGTGAGATTAGCAAAGGGACCTATAGTGGATATGTGAAGGTGCTCAATACCGATGCAACAGTAATCATTGATGGACAACCACGCGAAAATTGCTTACAGATTGAGAGAAGACATTATTGTGAGCTACCAGATGGATATGTTTGGGATGATCGTGTAACCGAGGAATATCTAGTTGGGATTGGTTTAGTGAAAGAGACGGCTAAAGTTATTAGAGTAACACAGGAAGGAGAAGAGCAAATTGAGGATGTAGTTAGGACGTTAGTAGGATGGTTCGACTAGACGAACCACAGCGTGTTATTTTCCTTCTTATATCTTAAGCGTATTTTAGCATGCGTATTAAGAGTCATTCCAGTTTAAAAATAATAGGATAAAAATAGAGAAACAGTGGCACAGGTTATACACGGGTAATGTTATCAAACGAAAGATGATGATAGCGTGAGACATATGCACAATACTACGGTAGTGGTGACAATAGGAACAGTGCATCGAAAAGATAAGACGTAAGGAACTGATATGATATTACTACCCCCATCCAATTGGGATGATGCTCTTATTGGTATATTTAAACAGTTAGGAATTACGGAAACGTATGGCAAGCTTGCTGTAGATGAAATCGGTGGTGGTCGGCCAGCGTCTGGGCTTCCTGTCGTCAGTAAAAGGCAGGCCGCCAATCATATACGAAACCTGCATGCGCAGGGTATCACTTTTAATTATTTATTGAATGGTGTCCATTTCAATGGGCGTGAATTTACAAAAACAGGCCG
>JAHJGZ010000014.1 GCA_018823795.1 Candidatus Omnitrophota bacterium | reverse complement strand
TAAGCCTCTGAAATTTCCTTGAATTTCTCTTCTGCTTCTTTTTTATCACCTTTATACGTATCGGGATGATATTGTTTTGCAAGTCTACGATATGCTTTTTTAATTTCTTTTTCATCGGCTTTTTTGTGAACGCCAAGGATCTCATAATAATCTTTTTTTGACATGTATCCATTCCATAGTTGTCGATTTATTATCCCTAAAGAAATCCCTACATTGAAGGAGGAATAGGCACGGCACCTAAAATATTTTTAATATTTGTTACTGATTACTGTTTATTATTCGTCCGCATCCATCACCTTATATTCTGCATCTTCTGCTCTTTCATCTCTTTTCTCTTCTTCTGGCTTTTCCCTTTGCTTGCCCTGTTGTCCGGTTTGTTGATATGTACGAATCGAAATCTCATGAAATGCTTGTGTTAATTCTTTCATCTCAGCTTGTATTTTGTGGATATCTTCACCCTTTATGGTTTCCTTCAGTCGTTCTATGATCTCAGTAATTCGTGTTCGTTCGTTGTTCGTAACTTTATCGCTCAAATCTGAGAGAGATTTTTCTGTTGTATAGATGAGATTCTCTGCTTGATTCTTTGTTTCTATGATTACCCGTCGCTTTTTATCCTCTTCTTCAAATTTTTTCGCCCCTTCAACCATTTTATCTATCTCACCCTGAGATAATTTAGTTGAAGCAGTAATTGTTATTGTCTGTTTCTTTCCCGTACCAAGGTCTTTAGCTGCTACATTTATTATGCCGTTGGAGTCAATATCAAAGGTAACTTCTATCTGTGGGACTCCTCTTGGAGCTGGCGGTAATCCCATCAGGTGAAACCTTCCAAGGCTTACGTTATCCCTTCCAAACTCCCGTTCACCTTGTAAAACATTTATTTCCACACTTGTTTGATTATCTGCTGCAGTGGAAAAAATTTCGCTTTTCTTAGTTGGAATAGTGGTATTTCTTTCTATTAATCTGGTAGTTACACCACCTAATGTCTCAATACCAAGGGATAATGGGGTAACATCCAATAATACTACATCCTTCACTTCCCCTGTTAGTACACCAGCTTGTATAGCAGCACCAATAGCCACACATTCCATTGGATCAACTCCGCGTTCCACCTTTACGCCTGTATAATTCTCGACGAATTTCTGTACTATCGGCATCCTTGTTGGTCCACCCACAAATATAATTTTCGTCATATCCTTAAAAGTAAGTTTAGCATCCTTCAATGCGAGATCTAGTGAATCTTTACATTTTTCTATGATTGGTCTAACGAGCTCATCAAGTTTTGCTCTACTTAGTTTAATAACGAGATGCTTCGGTCCAGATGCATCTGCGGTGATAAAAGGCAGATTTAGATCTGTCTCAAGGACACTAGAAAGTTCTATCTTTGCTTTCTCACATGCCTCCCGTAATCTTTGTGATGCCATCTTGTCATTTCTCACATCAATGCCTGACTGCTTCTTGAATTCTTTTGCCACGTAATCGACGATTGCATTATCCATGTCAGTACCACCTAACTGGGTGTTACCACTTGTAGAAATGACCTCAAAAACACCCTCGCTGAACTCCATAATAGTTACATCAAGTGTGCCACCACCGAAATCATAGACTAATATCCTCTGATCTTTCTCCGTTTTATCAATTCCATAGGCGAGTGCCGCGGCAGTGGGTTCATTTATTATTCTGATGATTTCCAAACCCGCTATTGTACCTGCATCCTTAGTCGCAGTTCTCTGGTTGTCATTGAAATAGGCTGGGACCGTAAGGACTGCCTTGTCAACTGTTGCACCTAAGAATGCTTCCGCATCACGTTTTATTTTTTGAAGAATAAAAGCGGTTATTTGTTGTGGTGTGTATTCTTTGCCATGAGCTTTGACCTTATAATCAGACCCCATTTTACGTTTAATTGCAACTACGGTACCTTCAGGATTGGAAACAACCTGTCTTTTTGCAGATTCCCCAACTAACATTTGTCCATCTTTAGTAAATGCCACATATGATGGGAAGGCTTTTCCCCCGAGGCTTGTACCCTCAGCGCTAGGGATAATTGTAGGCTTGCCACCTACTAATGCAGCGGCAGCCGAATTGCTTGTTCCCACATCTATTCCAATAATTTTTTTAACCATTTTAACCCC
>JAHJGZ010000013.1 GCA_018823795.1 Candidatus Omnitrophota bacterium | reverse complement strand
GAATAAAAATTTGGGAGAGCGAAGTGCAACGAGCGAACCGGATAGCAGAATGTTAGGCGACCCGAGCGGAGCGAGAGTGCAACGTGGCAAGCGAAGCGCAGAGTTGCGGAACGAAGTGGAGCAATTTTGCCTAACGTTCGCGTGTATGCGATGTTTTTGCCCGCTTCCTTATTTTGTCTTAATAATAGAAAAGGGCAAAAATATGGGTGAAGTAAAAATGACATTCCATAAATATTAATAGTGTCATTTTTACGGAACCGCATACACGCTGTTGTACGATGTACCAATAAATTCTTCATCAAAATGAATTGGGGATTTACTCGCTTAAATGCTCAAACTTTTCTTTCCATGACTTTAGTTCATCAAATATCGGATCAACAAAATCACTTTCCTTATACTTGAAAATGGCGTTCGCGTTTCTCATACAGTACTTGAGTTGTTCAATACTGTCTTGGCTGGCGTACCACTTGAAAGAATCTAATATATCAGCAGTCTTTATGATAAGCGCATCCTGCCCATTTTTCACACAGCGCTGAATGAGTTCGGCGGTTTTTTTGTGCTTATCTTCTATAGTATCATCCTTAGTATTAGCGAGAATGAGCTTCAATATTTTTTCTCCGAACTCATCCCTGACCATATCTTCCGTTGCGCTTGACCATTCAATAGCGTCATGAAGCAAGCCAGCCAAGACAACATCTTCGGAGTAGCCGTGATTGTACAGATATACGCCAACTCTTATATCGTGAAATAAAACAGGTTTTCTGCTTGATTCATAAGAAGGTGGAAAATGTTGTACTAAAAAGCGAACGCCATTTTCAAACTTTACATTAAGTGATTTTGTCATAATAACTTATTAAGAGTAAATCCCCAATTCATTTTTATTGAAAAAGAGAAGAATTTATTGGTATTTCGTACAACGTTTGCGTGTATGAGAAGTTTCGCCGACTTCCTTGTAATTTTATTATAGAGGAGGCGAAATTTGGGTGAAAGAAAAAGTGCAACCTTTGAAAATTATTTACGCACTTTTTCTTGAACCTCATACACGCTGTTAGGCGATGTATGTTATTGATTTCATACTTCTTTTTAAAAAAATATTTAACCCCGCTCGTTATTCAAAACGTATTTCCATGGTTTTATATGGGTTGTCTTTTGGATATACCATGAAATGCAGATGGGGACATTCGCTCCACCCAGTGTTGCCGACTTCTCCAAGTATATCGCCTGCCGTTACACGGTCGCCCACACTGATCTTGGCCGAATGTTGGCGAAGATGCTCATACTCTGATATTTCGTCATGTTTATGTAGCACTTCGATATAGTTGCCATCATCTTCAAATTTTTTGTCTAAACCGCCCTTATTAGAATCATCTTTTACGGAAATTACCACGCCATCGAGTGCTGCATAAACAAGTGTGCCTTCAGGTGCGTCATAATCAATGGAATGAACTAGGTCGCCAACATGAGCAATCGAATCTTTTTGCGTGGCAGTAACCTTGTTTATTTCAATAGGCAGGCGATATACGTTCTTTGTTTGCATACTGTTTTTGAATATTATAAAGGGGTAAATATTTTTTATACAAATGAAATCAATAACATATTTCGCCTAACGTTTCTGCATAACAGAAGTTTTGTGCCGATTTAATGGTAGTTTAGCTTGGTTTTTATGATTCGTCCATTAGTCCGCTTCGCCTCAATCAATCACTAAACCAAGGCACAAAATTTGGGCGGAGCAGATTCGACATTTCCTTTAGATTTTACAAAAGAGTCGAATCTGTGAAGCCTGTTATGCAGTGTTAAGTGCTGTTTTGTCCCGGCTTTTTTACTCCTAACTTTCAATTAAGTGATTCTTAAATCCCTCACTAACAAGAAATTCGTATTCATCCCACACATCGTTTGGAATTTCTTGAAAAATCTGGAATCCTTTTTCTGGATATATCTTTATTCTTTGTAGATCACCAACCATGATGTTAATTATTTTCTCTGGATCATCTTGTTTACTTAGATATTCTTCGAATGTACATGGCGGAGAAGTGACAATAAAATTTACCTTTTTACCGGGCCATTGTTTAGCAAAGGTTGCATAGGTTCTTCTCTCCATATAGGGCTTCTGAACTAACAATATATTTTCATGAGGTAAATCTTTTTCTTGAATAATTTTATTACTGTAAACAATATTATCGCCAGTATTCTGAGCCTTATTCTCAACTTCAATAGCTTCATCAGGAACTCCATTCTTTTTGGCTATATCAGCAAATATCTCTGCTTCAGGTTTATCCCAACCAGTATTAAGTAGATCGTTCTGATGAGCGGATCCCCCAGAAAAAATAATCTTTGGTGCAAACCCTTTTTTGTATAATTCTGCCGTATATTCAGCTATCGAGTCGTCAAGAGAACAAAGAGTAATAATTAAATCGGATTTCTTTAATTCATGATTTAATCGGTGATAATTCCAGATTTTTTCCGCTGATTTAAGAATCTTTTCACTTAGTTTTTTAGTACTTTCCATATATTTAGATAAAATAGAGGGACAAAATGGCATTTAACGTCTAAGAATATCTGAAGTCCTGCACTTTGG
>JAHJGZ010000127.1 GCA_018823795.1 Candidatus Omnitrophota bacterium | reverse complement strand
AACGATACCAGTAGTTTCATTTCATCTGCCATAAAAGCCATTTCAGAAAATCATGGAATTGAAATTCGAAAAATATGTTAAACGAAACATCATTTTTCTCGTAAGGGAAAAGAGTAGAATTAGTATACGGCGATATTTATTAATATCTGCACTTCTTGCGAAACACGATATTCAGTCGTGTTATATTTGTATCAGCAAAAATGTAAAAAGTGACATTGAATATGAAATTGTTGATATGCAATTAAATATTTCGCCGATAATAATCGATTACGAAAATAATACACAGAAGACAGAGACAAAAAACTTTGTGCTGCAAAAAGGCATGTTTTATAAAAACGTAGATTTGTCTGAAAGAGTAAACAAAATTGTTAACCGGCATTATCAATCCTTTAGAAATAACGAGGATTCAATAAAACAATTATTGGATAGAGTCAATCCCTTATGCGTTTTTTACGATCTAAGTATCATAGCTCTATCGCGGATGATTTTATATTGGGCGCGGAGGAAAAAAATACCATTACTATCCATGGAACACGGCGAAGGGATAGGGGAACAATATAGTAATCTTCCATTGTTTGCTGATAGGTATATCGCGTATAGCAGATACAACAGGGATATATACCAAAGGATGGGAGTTCCTGTGGAGCACATAGTGGTAACGGGGGATCCTATGAATGATTATACGCGCACTTTCGATCCAAGCGAGATAAAAAGAAATTTCTGTAAAAAATTTGATAGTGACTTTAAGAAAAAGATAATACTCATTTGCTTAAAACCAGCCACTGATGAATTTATGCAACTCAATAAAGACTTTGTGTGTATGCTTTCAAATATATTTGCTCATGACGACAAATTCCTTTTAGTGGTTAAGCCACATGTTTCTGGTTTTAGTAAGAATTATGTTTTTGAAGAATTTTCAAACATTCTCGCTGTTGAAAAAGACTATCCCTTAAGTAGATTGCTTTGTATTGCCGCGTATGTTTTTACCTATATGTCAAGCGTAATCGTTGAATCAATTTATTTCAAAAATAAAATGTTTGTGATCAATAGGGAAAACACTATTGCGTGGCCGCCATGGCATCATTTTAATGTATATAAAAAAATTGATTTCAATGAGATACCACAACAAGTAAGGCTCATACAAGAAGAGCGTTTAACGCAAGAATATTTTTTTTCCGAGGAGAATCGGCGACAATTTTTAAATTATTTTAGATTTGCCTATGATGGTAAAAGCACTCAAAGGGTTGTTGACGAAATTTTCGATGTTCACGATTCTTTTTTAACAAAAAAAAGAATCAATGATTGTTTTGTGCACCAATAGTTTTTGGACTTAATAAAAATGAAAATATTATTATTGTGGCGGTATTATCAGGAATATTTATCGTATTTATATGCCAAACATCCTGAGATGGAGAAATTAGGATTTGATGAGCATAGACAGGGGATATTTAGTGATCATTTTGGTTGGCCGGTAGAAATGATGCATCACATGAATAAAAAAGGAATATGTGCCGAGTTGATTGTTGTTAATGAAAAAAAGTTACAGAAAAAATGGGCTTCCGAAAATGGATTTAATGAATTTACTGAGACTCGCTGGGAGAAACAAATTGTTTTTGAGCAAATAAAACGTTTTAAACCAGATATAATTTGGATTGGAGCTTTATTCGACTATTGTGGTGAATTTGTTAAAAGTATTTCGTCCTATTGTCAGAAAGCCATTATTTGGGTTGGGTCACCTTTTATAGAAAAAATCGATGCTACCGGTATTTCTGTATTATTAACTGAAAATCCGAATACCTTAGCGGCGATGCACAATCAATTTGAACATGTCATAGTAACCAAGCCTGGTTTTAGCGAAGACATTTTACATACAATAGGAGCAGTAAAAAAAAAATATGACTTATCTTTCATTGGTGGCATTTCACCTCAACATACGAGGCGGGTAAGTTTATTGGCTTCACTTATAAAAAATAATATAGATATAAAAATTTTTGCAGATATTCGAAAAAATTCTCGATCAAAAAATGATACGTGTTATACCAATGACGTAGCTATTATCGAAACGGTAAATGAAGGACCGGTTTTTGGTCTCGATATGTATCGTGCCATGAGTGCGTCACGAGTTGCGTTAAATGTTCATATCGACGTTGCAGTCAATAACGCAGGAAATATGAGAATGTTTGAATCAACCGGGACCGGTGCATGCCTTTTGACTGAGTATGCAAGGAATATCAATGAATTATTTATTCCCGATGAAGAAATTTTAACGTATAAAAATCAAGATACATTAATCGATGTTATTAAAAAGAAGATAAAAAATCCCGATGAAGTTGATGCTATTGCGCATGCAGGACAAAAGAGGACATTGTCGCAGTATACTATGAGTAGGATGTTTAGTGATATCGAACCAGCATTTAGCTTATAAATTATATCTGTGCGTATGGATAATCCGTTTCTTAAAAGATCAATTATGATGGAAAATATTATTGAAAAAATTAGAGGATTTACTATGGTGACTCAAAAGCGATTAGAGAACTTGATTAATCTTTCTAATCGTGTTATTGAAGACACTATTCCTGGTGATTTTGTTGAATGTGGAACGTGCCGTGGAGGCAGTGCAGCGCTTCTTGCTTATATAGCCAAGGAAGAGGGATGGAAAAGAAACGTTTGGCTTTTCGATTCATTTCAAGGACATCCTGTGCCGATGGATAATACAGCGCCTGATAGAGCAATTATGCATGAATGGGCAGGTACAATGATTGCCTCAGAAGCAGATGTGAAACTTGCGTTGCGTACTTTGGATGTCTATGTAGAGCAGCAGGTTAAAATTATTCCTGGTTGGTTTCAAGAGACCCTTCCCATAGCCGGTATTAATGAGATTGCCCTTGTGCATATAGATTGTGATTGGTACGAATCGATTTTATGTTGTTTGACTCATTTATATCCAAAGGTAATGTCCGGCGGTTATATTATTGTCGATGATTATAGCTATTCGGATACGCCAGGTGTAAAGATTGCAGTCGATCAATTTTTTGCTCAAAGGGAAAATGTTATTGCTGAGACCTTTTTTGTTAATCCTGCCAAAATCTTCAAAATTAAATAAATGAAAATAGTTCATTTCAGTACTTCGGATAATGTCGGCGCGTTTAAGGCAACGTATTATTTACATCGTGCATTGCGTCAGGAGGGGGTTGAGTCTCTTCTTCTAGTGAAGAGAAAAACGGTTAGTGATGATACCGTGGTTCAAATTGATACGCAGAGGGTTGCTTCGGTACGGAGAAGTTTCTTTTTTAACGGAAAACGGCAACGAGCATTGCCGCATGCAGGAACGTTTCATATCCATGAAGAGACAATACCATTGGTTGCGGTAAAAAAATATTTATCCGGAGTCGATATTATTTGCTTGCATTGGATTAATGGTCTTTTATCTTCACAGGGGATACGAGAAATTCATAATTATGCACGGGTGCCTTTCGTATGGACATTAATGGATATCGAGCCGTTGACCGGTGGTTGCCATTATAGTTTTAGCTGTGATAATTATAAAAGACAATGTAGACAATGTCCTCATTTTAAAGAGCCGTTAGCGTTATATAGAAAAGCATCTCAATATGAACAATATGGCGATTTAATCAATGCTGAAAAACTCTTTAAGCAATTATTATTTCGCTCCGGCATGCACAAAAATATACTCGGTGGTGTTTCCTTTCATCTGGGTGAGATTCAATATAGGTTAGAAAATCTAAAGAAAGCAGAGCATTATTATAAAAAATGCCGTATGTTTATTCCGTTCCATAATAAGGCGCGTGACCGATTGCGGTCCATTGTGCGGAAAGAGATTATTGCTGTTAATAAAGGAAATTATTTCTTAAAAATTCTTAATGCATTCGGAGAAAGCGTAAAATCTGATCCCTCATATCAGATTTGGCAGAAAAAATATAAAAATTTATCTTCGCTTCCCATTACGTTTGTCGCTGGCTCATCATGGCTTTTTCGTAAGTGTAAAGAAAGTTCTCTGTTTTCACATAGAGCGGTGAAAAAAATTTTACTGAGCGTTAATGACAATATTTTCAAGAGAGGATCTAAGTATGAAGCGAGAAATAGATTGCATTTGCCACATGAAAAAAGAATAATTTTTTTTGGCGCACGGGAAATACGAGAATATAGAAAAGGGTTTGAATATTTATTGGATGCTTTATCTGTACTCTATGACCAATGCGCGGCTTTATGTGATGAAATTTTACTAGTAACTGCGGGAGGTCATCTTCCCAATTTCAATATCCCTTTTCAGCATAAACATCTTGGTTTCTTAAAAGAAGATGAAATGCTTGCTTTAGCATTTCAAGCAGCCGATGTTTTTGCCTGCCCTTCTATTGAAGATGCTGGTCCCATGATGATTAATCAGGCAGTTATGTGTGAAACACCAGTTGTGGCTTTTAATACAGGAGTCGTTCCTGATCTAATTTTTTCCGGATACAACGGTTATGTAGCACAAAAATATAGCATTGAAGATTTTGCTTTCGGTTTAAAACGGGTTTTGGAAAGGGGAAATAACACGTTTAGTGTAGAAATGCAAGACGGAAAAAAGAGATGTACGTTTCAGTATCAAGCGAAGCAATACATTCAATTATTTGAAGAACTTGTCTATGATAAAAAAGTTAGATTGGGATTCTAAACATTACGGTTTTAATATCGCTCAGATCGATAGTGCTCGGTTAAAAGGTGATAGAGACTCTATTGATATTTTTGCGAGGAAGCAGAATATTGAAGTCGTACAAGTGTATTGTAATACGTCGGATGTTAAAACGACCACCATGCTTGAAGACGGTGGTTTCCATTTTGTCGGACTCGATATTACTTTGATACTTGATTTAAAAAACGATGCATATGAAGACCATCACTATTTATTAGCGGTAAAAGAAGACATTCCTCGGTTGAAGGAAATAGCAGAGACTGTTTTTACCATCCATAGATTCCAAGATAGAAAATTTGATCAGAAAAAGGTAAGCGAGATGTATAAGATTTGGACCGAAAAATCAGTTTGTGGACAATTTGATGATTTTTGTTTAAAAATGACGAATGCTGAAGATATTGTTGGTTTTACAACAGTAAAAATTATCGATACTAATAGCGCGCAGATCGGTCTTTTTGGTATTGATGTGCCGTATCAGGGGCAATCGTTTGGAAGTACCTTGATGGATTCATTAATGAGTTTCCTGAATGAAAGAAATATAAAAAAAGTAATTGTTCGTACATCTGGCAATAATACGCGCGCGCTCAGTTTTTACCTTTCGTGCGGGTTTATGATTAATACTATTAATAGTTGGTATTATAAATTGTATTCATATGAATCCTTATCGTATACCATTCAATAAGCCGTTTATCATAGGCCGGGAGCTTGACTATATACGGGAGGCTATTCTGCGTGGACATATTGCGGGGAATGGTGAATTTACGCGAAAGTGCCAATCGTTGCTTGAAGAAAAATTTGATTGCAAAAAAGTATTATTAACAACCTCGGGTACTGCTGCTTTAGAAATGGCGGCATTACTCTGTGACGTACAGCAGGGGGATGAGGTTATCTTACCTTCTTTCACCTTTGTTTCAACAGCAAATGCATTTTGTTTAAGAGGCGCAAAGTTAAAGTTTGTCGATATAAATCCTCATACCCTTAATATCGATGAAAAGCAACTACAGGCTGCCATGGGTGCTTCAACGAAGATTATTGTTCCCGTACATTATGCGGGGGTGAGTTGCGAGATGAACACAATCGTGGAAATAGCAAAAAAACAGGGTCTTTATGTTGTTGAAGATGTTGCGCAAGGAGTCAGCTCGAAGTATGAGGATAAATTTCTTGGTACCATTGGTGATTTAGGGGCATTTAGTTTTCATGAAACAAAAAATTTTATCTGTGGCGAAGGAGGAGCCTTATGCATTAATAAAGAGCAGTTCATTGAACGGGCTGAAATAATTTGGGAAAAAGGGACGAATCGATCGCAATTTTTTAAAGGAACAGTAGACAAGTATACGTGGGTTGATATTGGTTCGTCTTTTTTACCCGCAGATATTGTAGCTGCGTTTCTTTATGCACAATTAGAACATATGGACGAAATTAACAAAAAGCGCAAACAGATATTTGATTATTATTATGACTCCTTATTTCTTCTTGCACAGAAGGGTTGTATAACACTGCCGATGTGCTCACAAGATCGTGTGAATAATAATCATATGTTTTATCTTATCCTCAAAAGTGAAAAGATGAGAACTTCCTTAATAGAACATTTAAAAATGAAGGGAATTATGGCTGTTTTTCATTATATGCCTTTGCATCTATCAAAGGTAGGAGTAGCTATGGGATATGGTAAAGGTGATTTTCCCGTGACAGAAATGATAAGTAAAACAATACTGCGTTTACCATTTTATTATGAATTATCTCTCGAAGAACAAAAGAGCGTCATACAGGAGATTTATACGTTTCTTGGCTGTAAGGATATCTTTAAAGCAACTAATGTCATTCATGACGAACGCATAAAGGTTTAAGGTGTGAAAATGGGAGAAGAAAACAGGAGAGAATATCGTAATGGTATACACCAATGTCTTTTCACTATCCGTAGAACATTAGACAATTATAAAATACGAAGAAAAGAATTTTCGTCACCCTTTGACGCGCTGAAATGTTCATGGTTACTGGCAAAATTTCCTCCTCAATGTAGTGATCGAAAAATTGAGGAGAGATGGGTTATTGAGCGGGTAGATAAAGAGAAAATAAATGTTCTTGATATTGGAGCGAATCAAAGCCCTTTCCCAAAAAAACTTACCGCAATGGGATTTGCTGTGACCATAATTGATACACGACCACTGCAAAATCAGGACAATACCATTACGATCGTGTGTGGTGATGTTCGACACACACGCTTTGAGAATGAATCGTTTGATACCATTACTGCAATTTCAGTGCTTGAACATATTGGCGTTGCCGGTCGATACGGCATCCATGATGCTGATCCTTATGGGGATATGCGTGCTCTACATGAAATGAAAAGAATCCTCAAAAATGGCGGTGAAATCTTTATTACTGTTCCCTATGGGAAAAAAAATGTTCTTCCTATTAATAGATGCTATAACAAAAAGATGACAGAAAAGCTTTTCCAAAACTTTGACATTGTCGAGCAGGAATTTAAGGTCTTAGGTAAAGACCTTGTGTGGCATACGGTGGAGGAGCGAATTGCGGCAAACGTGAATTGGTATTTTTCCCCTTGGTATGCGTTAGCGTTCTTCCGTTTGAAAAAAAATAAATGAAACAATGAAGTCAAAACAATTTTTTACTATTTTTGCTATTCCAAAACCTTTTGATGGGTTTATTGATATTATCCAGCGCAATGCGATTAAAAGTTGGACGCTCTTAGAGCCGAAGCCTGAAATTATTTTATTTGGAAATGAGGCAGGCGTTGCTGATATTGCTGAAGAGTTTCATCTGCGTCATGAACCGTATGTTGCGTGTAATCCCTGCGGCACGCCACTGCTTGATTATGTATTTAAAACGGCACAACAAAAAGCAACGAACGATCGTTTGGCATATCTTAATGCCGACATAATTATTATGAATGATTTCCTCTCAGCCATTACCGCGGTGGAGAATCATCTTAATAACTATCTATTGATTGGACAACGGTACAATATCCGTATAAACGAATTAATCGATTTTAATAAGAATCAATGGAAGGATTTATTAAAAACGCAGGTCTTTGAAAAAGGAGAGTTGTATGCATGGACGGGCATGGATTATTTTGTTTTTCCAAAAGGGCTTGTGCGCGAAATACCTTCTTTTACTGTTGGTCGTGCGGGATGGGATAGTTGGGTCGTGTGGAATGCTTTATCGAGAGGTATCGATGTTGTTGATGTTACTGCATCGGTATTAGCAATTCATCAAAAACATGATTATGCCCATCTTGAAAGAGGACATGAAGACGTCTTTACTGGTGCGGAGGCAAAAGAAAATTACCGTCTTGCCCATGAGCAATTTCGCTCTATTAAGGATGCAAATTGGCTTTTTATCTCTAATAAACTTATACATCGACCATCAGAATCATTGGGAAACATACCGAAATTATATGCGGCATGGAACGATAATGTATATATAAATAGGAACCTTACGCATGTTTTACATCCCTTATCTATTCAAAAGGTAGCTCTTGTAGGCACTGGTGCTAATGCTATCCGTTTGTTTCAGGACCTTCAAAGGGAAAAAATAGATGTCGTAACGTTTTTAGATAGTAACGTTTCTTTACACGACAAAAAGATTGAAGATGCCCCAATTAATGCATTTGCATGGATAGAGAAAAACAAAAGGGAAGTGGATGCAGTGCTTTTGTCTATCGAAGGGAAACATGACCTTTGCATTAAAGATATTATACGCGAATTAATAGAAGGTGAACCACTTTTTATTTTTTCGTGGAAAGACTTGCTTGCTATGCAAGAGGGCAATCGGATAGTACATTGTTTGCCACAGCAGCAATTGTCTTTATGCGATAGCAAAGGTTAGCAGGACAGATTATTCGGTGAGAAGTTTTTATGTGTGACTACTTTGCTGTTAATAAAACAGTAGAAAGATATCATGAATAATAATCGAAAACCAAAAATAAGTTTTGTTATTATTGTCTTGAATGGGATGCCTTTTATTGAATATGCAATTAAAGCAATTTATGATTTTGCGCATGAGATAATAATTATTGAAGGTGCCGTAGAGAATTGTTTGTTTGCTGCCGGGTGTAACGGTAGTTCGAAAGATGGTACGGTCGAAATGATAAAAAGTTTTCCTGATACAAAAGGCATTATGAGACTCATTCAGGGTACGTGGAATGAAAAAGTCGATATGCACAATAAAGCTTTAGAATATGTCACCGGCAATTACGTGTGGCTTATTGATTCCGATGAAATTTATAAAGCACATGATGTGTCGAAAGTCGTGAAATTACTTGAACATGATACAACGATTACTCAAATTAATTTTATCGGTGATAATTTTTGGAAAGGTTTTGATTATATTTTCGTTGCGCCTCGATTTTTTGAAACGTCAGCTCATTTTCGCAGAGTCTTCAAATTTGAAAAAGGGGCCCAGTTTACTTCACATAGACCGCCAAAAATGACCTATGCGAATACAGAAGTGACTACCGAAGAGATACATTTAGTTAATGGATATACAACAAGAAAAATGGGGATCATTCCTTATCATTATAGTTATGTTTTAAATGAGCAGGTCAAACAAAAAGTGGAGCTCTATAAACGGTATGGCTGGGGAAAGTCTTGGGGCATTGATTTAGACGAATGGTATCAGGAGTGTTTTATGAAATGGACTCCGGAAAATAGAGAAATTATTGAACGTAACCATCGGGTTTGGGTAGGCAGTGAAGAATCATATACAAAACCGTTTAACGATACACACCCGGAAGTTATGACTGAATATATACGCCATTTTAATATGTATCATAAAGTTTCATGTGACGTTATTTAATATGGTACCAGTGCTCATTTCGGAAGAAAATATTTTGCAAACCATCGGAAATGGTGATATCCAGCGCATGGTAACCGATGCGTGGAACTATATTGAATTAGATGAACCACTCATCAGGCGCAGAGATCATATTTTAAAATGCATTCAAGATGCGAGTTCTTTTTGGAATATCCATAGCGTTCTTGCTTTTATTGCACACACCTTTCAACCCGAGGCCTACCTAGAAATCGGAATGCGCACGGGAGGCTCATTAGTGCAAGTGGTGCATCATTCCAATGTGAAACAGGTAATCGCAGTCGATTTATGGGAGGGCAGCTATGCAAATCTACCTAATTCTTTGGAATACGCACAGAGACAAGTTGCTCATTATAAAACAAAAACAGACAAAAAATTTAATATTGAATTTATGCAAGGCAATAGTCATGTCATTCTCAAACACCTTATACAACAGAAAAATACCTTTGACCTCATAACAGTTGATGGTGATCATTCTGAAAATGGTGCGTTGGAAGATCTGGAAGATGCGGTACAGTTATTAAGCGAGCGAGGGATAATTATTTTTGACGATATTATGCATCCAAGCCATTCGTATTTGCTTCGTGTTGCCAACCGATTCAAAGAGCGCCATACGGATTTCAACGCTCTTATGAATCGTACAGACGATAATGGATGTGCAATCTTTTTAAAAGATGAAACAATTCAAAAATGGCACACCGGCCATGTCACAAAAGAGGTGGATACGGAAGAGGTTGCCTGCCCCTTATGTGGGCTGGATGATTACCGGGAAGCACGAGGAAGCGATATTGTAACCTGCAATAATTGCGGGTTTACGTATCTGAGGGTGCGCCCTACGGAAAAGTGGATGGAGGAGTATTATTCACATGTGTATGCGGTCAATTGTGCTAAGGCAGCTTCACCGGTACGATTACCGGAAAATATCGAAATAATAGAGACTGAAGAATATATGCAGGCGAGGAGAGAGAAGTTCTTGTCGGAAACACTTGATGCCTATGGTAAGGATGTTGATGGAAAAAAAATAATTGATGTGGGATGTGGATGGGGAGGTTTGTTGTATACTGCGAGAAAATATAATCTCTATAGTGTGGGATATGAATTTAATGTGCCAAATGTGCATTTTGGAAAAGAGAAATTAAGCTTAGATATAAGATCGGAACATTTTACGAAAGCAAAACTCAATGCGGCGTCGGTTGATTTTGTTACTTTTGTTCATTCATTAGAACATTTATCAGATCCTGGGGCGGCTCTTCAAAAAGCGTTTAAGATATTGAAAAAAGGAGGGATCGTTGCCGGGATAGTGCCTAATTTTGGCAGTTTCCTTTCTACGTTTTTAAAAGAACAATGGATATGGCTTGAAAGAAATTGGCATTATTCACATTTTGTCGTTGATTCTTTACAGCGGTTATTAGAAAAGTCGGGATTTGAGATTATCAAATTGTATACGGTGAGTGGTGATTACGGCGAAGAAGAAGTTTTAAAGAATATCGAAAAACATTTTCCGGGTAAAACGCGGGAAATAGTCGCTAAAATGTTAAGAAACATTGAGTGCGACGGACGGGGAGAAGAGGTCCGATTTTTTGCGCAACGGAAAAAATGAAGAAAAAAAAGATTAGAAAAATTCTTATCGTGCGGCCTGATTCTATCGGTGATTATATTCTTTTCTCAGGTTTTTTAAAATACATTAGAGAAGCATATCGCGATTATTTTATTTCGATTCTTCTTCAAGAACATGTTGCCGAGCTTGCTCGAGATTGTCCGTATATTGATGAAATAACTCCATTTAACAGGCAAAAATTTATTACCGAAAGGGTTTATACGCAAGAGGTTATGCGTAACCTAAGAAGCAAAAAATATTCTGTAGTTCTCTACCCTGTTTATTCACGCGACGTTGTCGGTGATTTTATTACCCTCGAATGCGGCGCTCCTGTCGCGATTACGTTTAAGGGGGATAATAGTAATATGAATCAATCAATGCGGCTACAAAACAATAAGTACTATACGCGTTGTATACGGGTTCGAAAAGATATACTCAATGAATTTGAAAGAAATAAAATATTTGCTAAGACATTAGTAAAGAAGTCGGGACAGTTGACAGAGAGTCAACCCTACATTGTGTGGAGTGAAGAGGAAAACATTTTTGTTGAACATCTCTTGGGAGAATATAACATAACCGAACCCTTTATTGCGCTTGCACCGTTTTCTCAGTATTCGATACGGAAATGGCCAATTGAGCGGTGGGTATCATTGATTTCTGCTTACCATTCATTTCCGATCGTGATTTGTGGCATGCAAAGTGATAAAAAAGAAGCTCAGTGTATTATTGAAAATTCTGACCATGTCAGGGTAATTAATTTCTGTGGGAATACTACCTTGAGGCAGTGCGCTTCACTTTTAACGCGTGCAAAAGTGCTTATTGGTGTTGAAACGGCATTGTGCCACATGGCAGCGTCTGTCGGCACACCGAGTGTTGTCATTACTGGGGGAGGACATTTTGGTCGTTTTCTTCCGTATAATGAATTACATCATATTGTTTATAAAAAGATGTCCTGTTATGGCTGCAATTGGCAGTGCAAGCATATGATGCCGTACTGTCTTACCGATATCCGAGTTGAACAGGTTGTCCGAGTGTTACAAAAGATTGGTATTACATCTTCGAAACGCATTTTCGGGAAAAAAAACCATTGCGTTCAGTATTATCTTTTCGGATCTTTGCATAAAACATGTGGCAAAGAGAAAAAGGCCGAGAGGTGGTTTAAGCAGGCTATTACTGAACATGATGGCAAAGAGATAGTTGGCGGAGCATATTTCCATTTGGGTGAGATGTTGCTTGAACGCAGAAGGCGAAAAGAGGCGAAAGATTATTTCACGGAGTGCCTCGAATATATTCCCGATCACAAAAAAGCACGGCAACGTTTGAAAGCTATCAAGGCAGTGTAATAGTGCATATGAACAGACAAAATTTTTATGTTATACAGGTTCCTATCCGGTTTTTATAATCAATGACAACAAAAACAATCAAATATCCTGCCTCGGTTGATAAGACAAAAATTATGCAGTATGTTCAACCGCCGGCGGGGAATACTGAGCGGCATATTTCCGTACAACCATTGATTGTTACTTCTGGCGTCACGAGTTCTTTTGAATGTTTGAAAAACTATTATATTAGAGATTTCGGCAGAGGACCTGAAGCGGCTCAGCGGGTCATTGAAATGATATTTAGAAAAAAATTTAAAAAAACAATGAACTGGAAACATAACCTATGGCAAAAAACTGTTGCCCTTACGGTAAAATGCAGGCTTCGGTCTTCTCAAACCGGAGAATTATTTAGTACATCAAAACCGTGCTCTTTCGAAGATATTAACCGTGTGTATGCACAAGCGGTGGAAGAGCCAAGAAAAAAGGATGCTTATCAGTATGTGCAAAATATAAGAAGCGGTAAAAATATGGGCTTCCCACTCTATGTCAGTGGAGCCGTATTAAATTATCTTGGGGCAGGGGTTGATGAAAACACGATGTATATGTTAGATGGTACAAGGCGCATTATGGCCCATGCATTGGCACATAGGCAATATATTACAATCATGTTGCTAATTTTTGAAAATGAGTTTAGCCCACTTATTGATACCTACACTATTAATGCGGTGAAGAAAGGAATTGCGGAACTTTCATGGTTTAAGAATTATCAGTCAATCCCCTTATTGGGTCTAAAAGGGCAAAGAAGCTTGAGGCGTTTTGACTTAATCGATATGTCACTACTCCGGGACCAAGTGGTGATGGACTTTGGCTGTAACGTTGGGCAGGCGAGTATTAGAGCTATTCAAGCCGGTGCTCAGAAGGTTATAGGAATCGATAATATGCCGGATACGATCAGAATAGCCAAGGATATAAAAAAGATAATGGGGCTTACTGCAGTGCAGTATTACAAAATCGATTTTAACAGCAGTAAATTTAATTTAATTATTGATAAAAAATTTCCCGGCAAAGCGGATTATTCTTTTTTCTTTTCGTTGTACCGCACCAAAGAATTAACACAAAGAGAAAGGTTGTTTCGTTATTGTATTTCGAAAACGAAAAAAGGTATTTTTTTTGAAGGCCATGCGAATGAAAAAATCGATACGATGGAATATTATGATTGGTTATTTGAAACGTTTCATTTAAAACATGAATTTCTTGGATGGGGCGAGGAAACTATTCGCCCGCTTTATTTTATCCCTTTGCAACAATAACGGTAAAAGCAGAGTATGAAAAAGAAAAAACACTATCTGATTTCAGCGATCGTTTCTGCGTATAAAAGTGAACGGTTTATGCGCGGCAAACTGGTTGATTTACTGAAACAAACAATCGGGAGACAATTGGAAATCATCGTTGTTGACAGTCACTCGCCGGAGAACGAGGGAGCGATAGTCCGTGAGTTTATGAAAAGCCATTCAAATATAAAATATATACGGACAAAAAGCCGTGAATCGGTTTATCAAGCGTGGAATAGAGGAATACAAGCGGCTTCAGGAATGTATATTACCAATGCGAATACCGATGACCGTCTGAGGCCGGATGCTTTT
>JAHJGZ010000126.1 GCA_018823795.1 Candidatus Omnitrophota bacterium | reverse complement strand
TTTTATCTTTTATCTTTTATCTTTTATCTTTTATTATCCTGTTATTTGTTTTGCTTCTTTCATTTCCCGATCAATCCCTTCTTTATGTTCTTTTCTCTCCTTTTTCATCCCAAACTTTTCCATAATTTGTTCGGCTTTGATATACAGAACTGGTATGACAACAAGCGTTAAAAATGTCGATGTGGTAAGGCCACCAATGACGGTTATTGCCATCGGCGCACGCAGTTCCGCCCCTTCACCAAGGCCTAAGGCTAATGGGATAAGACCAAAAATCGATGTCATAGCACTCATAAGGATCGGCCGTATACGAATTCTACTGGCTCTCTCGGCTGCTTCGATTAACTCTGCCCCATTGTCACGTAAGATGTTAATATATTCGATAAGAACAATACCATTATTCACAACCACCCCTCCCAACATAATAAGGCCTAAAAAGACAATAATACTAATCGAGGTATGACTTACTAAAAGGGCTAAAAGAACACCAATAATAGAAAGAGGGACAGTAAACATAACAATAAACGGTTGTACTAACGACTCAAACTGTGCGGCCATAATCATATACACTAAGACGATCGAAAGAATAAGCGCAAACATAAGTTTTAAAAATGCCTCATTCATCTCTTCCTTTTCACCAGCAAGGACAATCTTATACCCTTCCGGTGTTTGTATCTCTTCAATCACCTTGGAAACATTGTTAAGAATTTTCTTTTGACTTACCTTCTTTTCAATATGTGCGGTAACAACGACTGTTCGTTCTTGGTTTTTGTGTTTGATCTCACTTGGCCCTACCCCTTTTGTCAGATAGGCAATTTGTTTCAAAGGGATACCGGTATTTAATGCGGCAGAATGGATGAGTAAATTTCCTAAACTTAAAAAATCTTTTCTATCCTCCAGCCGTAATTGAACTCGAATAGGATATTCTCTTCCCTCTTCTTTAAAATAGGTGGCCACCGTACCACCAATAGCAACTTTAGCCGTTAAGGCAATTTCTGACACCGAAACAGCATTGAGCGCGGCCTTTTCTTTATTAATCCGCACCTTTGTCTCAGGACTTGCTTCACTTTTATCATTGGTAATATTGTAAATGCCTTTTATGATGGACAGACTTCCCTCTATCTTTTCAACAAGGGTATCGACAGTATGAAAATCGTTTCCCCGCACTTCAACAACAATGGGAGCACTCCCTCCCGCAGCAAACTGAAATTCACTTTCTTGCAAAATATATTCGATAGTTGCTCGTTCATGCTTTTCGGTCTCAAGCTCCCTTTTTAATGCTTCAACAACCTCTGGTGACGATTTTTTCTTCTTTTCCTTTAATGTCACGAGAATTTGTCCTTGATGGGAACCAAGCCCTCCGATAAGGGAACTACCGCCGCCTTTTGCAGAACCGATACTGACCGCCGTACTTTCTACGTCAGAGAAGAGCAAGACTTTCTTTTCAATATTAGTTACGATCACTTCAGTAATTTCAAGAAGTGTTCCTGTCGGCATGGTTACTTTAATCAAAAATTGTCCTTGATCAACTTTGGGAAGAAGCTCAAAATCAATAAATCGGATTAAGAATAAACTAAATATAAAAAGTGCCATCGCAATGATAATGACCGCATTCATAAACAGTTTTTGTTGACGCGAAGAAAGTTTTAATAAAAATAGATTTTCTTTTGGATGCTCTGCAGCCGCAAAGGCTCCTCCTGCTTTTGCTTTTATGTGGGTGGCAAGAAGCGGAACAAGACTGCTGGCAACAATGAGTGATACGGCCAGTGAAAAAATAACGGTCCATGATAACTCTTTAAACAATTGTCCAGGAATTCCTGGTACAAAAATAATCAAGGGAAAAAATACCGCTATTGAAGTCAGCGTTGAAGCAAAAATACTTGAGAAAACTTCATTTGTCCCAACTATCGCTGCAGCTTTTGCCCCGACGCCCATTTGGCGATAACGATATATATTTTCGATGACAACAATACTATTATCGACAAGCATGCCAACACCCAGTGCAAGTCCCCCGAGCGTCATCATGTTAACCGTAAGCCCCCATGCATACATAAGGAAAAATGTCCCCATAATAGAAATAGGAATAGCAGTAGCAACAACGAGAGAACTTCTTACATCTCTTAAAAAAAGAAAGAGAATGATAATGGCTAAAATTCCTCCCTGTATTGCTGCATCACACACTCCCTGGATAGCCTTTTTGATAAACGATGAATGATCATAGATGATAGCAACAGTAACACCGCGAGGAAGTTCTCTGAAAATTGAAGGAAGTCCCTCCTTAATGCTATCCACAACAGCAATAGTATTGCCGCCCGCTTGTTTTTGGATTGAGATAGAAATATTCTCCTCTCCACTGTAGCGAGAAATACTTGATTTTTCTTTAAACGTATCCTTTATTTCTGAAATATCTTTCAGCAAAACTAAGTGTTTTGAAAATTGCTGATTGCGTTCCTCAGACCGCCGTACGGCGAGGGATTGACGTGGCTCACTGTCACGTTTTTCAACATATTCGCGTTGCCCTTCCTTTGGATTATAGTATTTACCATAATCAACCGAGGTTACGGTATAATCAATTTCAGAAATATCTTTAAATTCTCCTACCGTTCGAATCAGATGTTCGTATAATCCTCGTTTAATGGTCCCCGCCGGATAATTGACATTTGCTTTTGAAAGTGCATCAACAATTGAAAGAATGGAAAGGCCTGCTGCCGAAAGACGTGCTTGATCTACCTCGACGACAATTTCCCGCTCAAGACCACCACTAATGGATGCGGAAGCAACCCCCTCGATTTTTTCAAGGCCGTCTTTTATTACACGCCGAGAAAGTTCACGTAATTCATACGGCGATAAATTTCCGGTTACACTGAGAATCATAATCGGCCGTTCTAAGGGATTAAACTTAACGACTAAGGGATCCGATGCTTCATTCGGAAGCAGTTCTTTAACTAAATCCACCTTTTCGCGAACCGCAAGAGCAGCAAAATCAATGTTAATACCCCAGTGAAATGCCACCGTTACGACACTCCTGCCCTCCCGTGATATTGAAGTAATCCTTTTAAGGCCAGGGACTGAACCTACCGCTTCTTCGATAGGACGCGTAATAATCGTTTCCATCTCTTCCGGTGCCGCATTAAGATAATGGGTAACAATACTAATCTCAGGAAAGGTAATCGGGGGAAATAATTCTTGTGGCAGGCGTTGCCACGAAATAATCCCCAACAGAATTATCCCTATAAAAACCATATAGATCATAACCGGTCTACGGATAGAAAGATCCGGTAAATTCATTACGG
>JAHJGZ010000125.1 GCA_018823795.1 Candidatus Omnitrophota bacterium | reverse complement strand
TTAGAAAAGTAATAGTTATTAATGGTCTTTATGTCTTCTCACGTTTTGTAGTAGAAAATAGTTTTTGAGCGTGGGATTAATTCGTTCCTAAAAAGATAATAAGGGCTCACTAAAGGAGTTCTCGTGAAAGGATTTTCTGGTGGGATTCATCCTCCTTGTTATAAAGATTCAAGTTTAATCAATCCGATCAAACAGGTAAAACCGCCATCATCGGTGACGATACCGTTTGTGCAGCATATTGGTGCTCCCGCAAAGCCGCTTATTAAAATTGGTGATTCAGTAAAGGTGGGAACTAAGATCGGTGAGGCAAGCGGATTTATTTCTAGCCCTGTCCATGCAAGCATTAGCGGAACGGTAAAGAAAATTGATTTTTTTCCCCATCCTGTTCTTGGAAGAGCACAAGCGGCCTACATTGAATCTGATGGACGGGACGAGAGAGATGTTTCCATTAAATCTCGTGCAAATCCAGAAGCGTTATTACCGGCTGAAATTATTGATATGGTAAAAGAAGCAGGCGTCGTTGGTTTAGGCGGTGCTGCTTTTCCTACACACGTTAAACTTTCTCCTCCCCCATCAAAAAAAATCGATACAATAATTATTAATGGGGCGGAATGTGAGCCTTACTTAACATGTGACCATATGCTTATGCTGTACAATCCAGTGGATATTATCAAAGGAACGCTACTTATAATGAAAGCGGTGGGGGCTCAAACCTGTTTTATCGGTATTGAGAAAAATAAAATGGATGCCTATGAGCTATTTTTAAGTAAAATTCGCGGGATGAATATTGGCAATATTCATCCTGTTCTTCTTGATGTAAAATATCCCCAGGGGGCTGAAAAACAACTCATAAAATCTATTGTGGGCCGGGAGGTTCCCTTAAGGGGGTTGCCAATGGATGTTGGTGTTATTGTTCAAAATGTTGGAACCACTGTTGCGGTGTATGAAGCGGTGTATTTTAATAAACCGTTGTTTGAACGAATTGTTACGGTGAGCGGTAGATTCATTAAAAGTTCACAAAATGTTCGTGTGCGCGTGGGGATGTCTTTTAGGGATGTTATTCAAGAAATTGGCGGTCTGTTAGATAGTCCTTTACGAGTGATTATGGGCGGTCCCTTGATGGGGATCGCACAAGAAAGGCTTGAAATTCCCATAGTGAAAGCAACGTCTGGGATTCTTATTATGAGTCCTGCAGAATGTCGTTTCCCGAGAACACGTCCTTGTATCCGATGCGGCAGGTGTGTCGATGTGTGTCCCATGGGACTTGTGCCAAATATTATTACACTGGCCGGTGAAAGCGAACGATATACACAGGCTGATGAGTGGGGCGTACACGATTGTATTGAATGTGGTGCGTGTGCGTATGTATGCCCAGCAAAAAGGCCGATGGTCCAGTCGGTTAAAATGATAAAAAATGAATTATTGCGACAAGAAAAGTTACAACAAAAAGAAAAGAATTTGACATGAAACCACTCTTGGAACTCTCAGTTGCGCCGCATATCCGCGATGGTGAGTCGGTCAATAAAATTATGTGGAGTGTGGTGATTGCACTCCTTCCTGCATTTATTGCGGCACTTGCATTGTTTGGCATGCAGGCACTTCGCCTTGTCACTGTTTCTGTTACCATGTGTGTTGTTACAGAGTTTGTTATTCGGCGCCTGCGGCGACGGGATACAACCATTATGGATGGTAGTGCCGTTATTACGGGAATGCTCCTTGCTTTTGTTGTACCACCGACGCTACCAACATGGATGATTGCGCTTGGTGCAATGTTGGCTATTTTTTTAGTGAAAGAATTGTTTGGAGGCCTGGGCGCAAATATTTTTAATCCAGCACTTGCGGCACGTGCAATTTTATTAGCCGCATTTCCCCGGTTTATGACGACATGGATCAGCCCATTCGAAGGGGTAAGTACCGCAACACCTCTTGCGTTGGTGAAAGAACGGATTGTTACAGAATTACCTTCTTATTATGACCTTTTCATAGGACAGGTAGGTGGCAGCTTGGGGGAAACTTCTGCGCTTGCTCTTATTCTTGGCGGATTGTTTTTAATCGTACGAGGTATTATTCGATGGGAAATACCTCTTATAAATATTGCAGCCGTTTTTTGCTTATCAGTTATTGTTGGGCGTGACCCAGTCTATGAAATTTTAGCCGGCGGTGTTATTCTCGGCGCATTTTTTATGATTACCGATATGGTTACGACACCGCTTACGCGAAAAGGAGGAATTGTTTTTGCTCTGGGGTGTGCAATTATTACGGTTGCCATTCGGCAGTGGGGTGGGTATCCCGAAGGCGTATGCTATTCGATATTAATTATGAATGCCTTTACTCCATTGATAGATCGGTGGTGTGTACCACGAAGACTTGGGCAGCAGAAGAATAGTAAGAAGAAAGGATAGCCACATTTAAAACGTCATGAGTAAGAAAAAAGATTCAATGCTGAAAATGATATGTGTGTTAACCATAACGTGTATTGTTGCCGGAGTGTGTTTATCTTTTACTTACACGAAGACTAAAGGTGCTATTGCCAACGCAGAGTTGGCGGCGACACTTATCTCTGTTGAGAAAGTATTACCACCATTTGATGGAAAACCGGAAGAAAAAAAAGTAATAGTGGGCGGCAAGGAAAAAGTATATTACATTGGCAGGAAAGATGGAGCTGTCGTTGGCATTGCAACTGCTTCATCCACGTTAGGCTATGGAGGGACTTTAAACATTTTAGTTGGTGTTAATGCAAAAGGTGCAATAACAGGGATAGTTCTCCTGCAGCATCAAGAGACACCAGGTCTCGGGTCAAAAGCTGGAGGCGATGACTTTCTTAAACAATTTAAGGGAAGCCGTCTCAAAAGTAGGGACGATACGCTTAGGGTAAAACAAGATGGCGGCATAATCGACGCGGTTACTGCAGCGACAATTTCATCGCGTGCCGTGGCAAAAGCAGCAACAAACACATTGCACCTATTTCTAAAACACAAAGATGAGATTTTGTAATGAATATTACGAAACATTTAACACGAGGCATTGTAAAAGAAAATCCGGTCTTTAGACTGGTTTTAGGTATGTGTCCGACCCTTGCGGTTACCACCGAAGCTATTAATGGATTTGGGATGGGGATTGCAACAATGGCTGTACTGCTTGGGTCCAATCTTGTAATCTCTCTTATCCGTCGAGTAATACCGGCACGAGTACGTATTCCGGTTTTTATTGTTGTTATCGCATCATTTGTTACGATAGTTGATTTACTTTTACACGCATTTTTTTATGATTTACATAAAGTGCTCGGACTTTTTATCCCTTTAATCGTTGTTAATTGTGTGATTCTCGGCCGTGCTGAAGCCTATGCATCAAAACATAATGTTGTTGATTCTCTCTTTGATGCAATTGGTATGGGAATCGGATTTACCCTGTCGCTTTTAATTTTAGGAAGCATCCGGGAAATACTTGGTGCGGGAACAGTATTTGGCTATCCTGTTTTCGGAGAAAACTATGAACCATTTTTATTAATGATTTTACCGCCGGGTGCTTTCATTGCTTTGGGGATGTTGTTAGGTTTTATGAATAAACTACAAAGGATACGGGAGTACTAAAAACATTTATGGTAAAAGAACTCTTTTTAATTTTTATTGCCGCTGTTTTAGTGAACAATTTTGTCCTTGCGCGGTTTCTTGGCATTTGCCCCTTCCTTGGTGTTTCTGGAAAAATAAGGACTGCCGTCGGCATGGGAATGGCGGTGCTCTTTGTTATGGTAATAGCATCAGCAGTGACGTATTGTTTGTATCATTATGTGCTTGTTCCTTTTGATATTGTTTACTTACGGACCATTTCATTCATTCTTGTAATTGCTTCGTTAGTGCAGGTTGTTGAGATTGTATTACAAAAAATAAGTGCGAAACTGTATCAAGCATTGGGGATTTTCTTGCCGCTCATTACTACTAACTGCGCTATATTGGGGCTTACTATTTTAACCATAGATAATAAGTACAATTTTTTTACCAGTATTGTTTTTTCAATGGGGGCTGCGATGGGGTTTGCGTTGGCATTAGTTATTATGGCGGGAATTCGAGAAAGACTCCTGTCCTCTGATATTCCTGCAGCATTACGCGGAATACCCATTGCCTTAATTGTGGCAGGACTTTTATCAATTGCATTCTTAGGTTTTTCAGGGCTAGTTAAATTTTGATTCGGTAAAATCACGACTTTACTGATGTGTTCTACCGGATAACTTTTATAAAAGGAATAGCATGAATTTACTGAGTACTATTAACTGGAAAGAGATATTGCTTCCCGGTGCTGTTATTGGCATACTCGGATCTTTTTTTGCATTGGTGCTTGCACTTGTTGCAAGGCAGTTTGCGGTGCCTCATAATGAAAAAATTGATGAAATAGCTGATGTGTTACCTGGCCTTAACTGTGGTGGCTGTAGTTTTCCGAATTGTTTAATGTATGCAGAAAATGTTTACAAACATTCGAATATTTCTCTTACGTCTTGCAAGCCGGGAGGTGATGCGGCGGCTCATGAACTAGCGCACCTATTAGGTCGGAAAGCTGAGAAGGAAGAAAAGATCGTTGCAAAAGTTTTGTGCAGGGGCGGGAATATGCGTGCCGTCAATGAATTTACTTATAGCGGCATGCAATTATGTCGTGCTGCGCATCTTGTTAAAGGAGGACCAAAGGCATGTAAACAAGGATGCTTAGAATTTGGTGATTGTTTTAGCGCGTGTCGGTTTAATTCTATTGAGATGGGAGAAAGCGGACTTCCGATTATTGATAGAAGTAACTGTATTGCCTGTGGCGCATGTGTTAAAGCATGCCCTCGAGGATTAATTAAACTGCTTCCAGAAAAGTCACGTATTTTTGTTGAATGTATGAATACTGATAAAGGTGCGGTAACGACGAAAATCTGTGAGGTGGGCTGTATTGGGTGTCGTTTATGTGAGAAGGAATGCCCCTTTGATGCTATTCATGTTATTAATAATGTTGCGATCATTGATCATAAGAAATGTACGAATTGTGGCAAATGTGTTAGTGTCTGTCCGCGTAATATTATCTTACAATTACCGCAACTGATAAAGAAACAAGAGAAGTAGTTGTCTGTCAATATGTGCCTAGGAAGTTGAAAATGCTGGGACTTACGACTTGTTTTGTTTACTTTATAAAGAGACTTTTTAAAGGATAAGTCGTAAGTTGTTATAAAATAATAAGTTGTGACTTGACAAAACACTTTTTATATGGTATTTTTTAAATAATTAACTAACAAAAGGAGGTTCGTTAATGTCCGGAAACATTATTGAAGCAACTGAGAAAGATTTTACACAACTCGTTGATACTACTTTACCTATCGTAATAGACTTTTGGGCGGAATGGTGTAGCCCATGTAAGCGGCTGACTCCAGTTATTGAAGAATTGGCAGCTGAAATGGACGGGCAGGTAAAGTTTATTAAAATAAATGTCGATAATAATCAAGAGATAGCATCTCAATACCAAGTGATGTCTATCCCGACACTTATTTTCCTTAAGAATGGCCAAGAAGTTGACAGAATGGTCGGCGCAGCGGGAAAAGATTCTTTGGTAAAGAAAATTAAGACACTTTTTCATTAAATCAGAATTTGAGAAAATGCTGGTTTTGCTTTTTGTAAGATATTGTTGTAATGAGGTTTTTGTGGTATATTAACTAAAAGAGTTTATAACTGGAGGGAGTGATTATTATGAAAATAAGAAAAAGAAAAGGTTTTACGCTTATTGAACTCTTAGTAGTAATTTCGATTATTTTAATTTTAGTTTCATTTGTTGTACCGCAAATAGGTGGTGCGCGCGCAAAAGCACGACAAGTAAAGTGCCTTAATAACCTTCGTGTCATGGGGTCTGCGCTATTAATGTATGCTGATGATAATGGTGGACAATTTCCTGCCGATTTAGCAGATCTCTATCCTGACCAGATTGGAGACCATCAAGTATTTGATTGCCCAAGTACACAGGCAGAACCAGCCGTAGCGAGCGGTGCTGTAACTTCAGCCGATTATGTCTACCAAGCCGGGCTTACCGATGAAGATAGTTCAGGGATTGCTGTTGTTGCAGATGCTGATGGAAATCACAGCGATGGGCGTGGCGTTTGTTTTGTAACGGGAAGTGTTCGCTTTGTTAAGACCGCAGATATTGGTGATGGTGATGGACAAGTGAGCCTTACTGCCGTTGTAACTCCTGTTGGTGGCTGATTTACTTTTTAAAATAATTTTTCTATACAGCTACTATTACATAGAGAAGTACCTTCTGTGTTTTTTATAAGTATTTGTAGAATAGACTGATACAAAAATATTTCACGCCATATTCCATTTCAGCTACCCCTTCCTTGACCGGGGACAAGAGAGATGCTATAATATAATCTCCTCATTGTAACTTGTTGTAATTACATAAGTTATTTTAATTGCATATAATACAAATTTTGCAAAAGGATGCTTAACTTTTTGCTCATTTTGACCGATATTAATACAATAGGCTATTCGTGTATAATTATGTAAAAAAAGAGTTTATCTATATCTTCTCTATATGAAAAGTCAAAATATAAAAATTGGTGAACTATTAGTATCACTAACGCTCCTTACTCAAGAACAGCTTGATGAAGCGTTGTGTGTGCAAAAAGAATCTGGTGAAACAGTTGGTAAAATATTGCTCAGACTTGGTTACCTTACCTCTGAAAGATTAACCTACGCGATTGCTTATCAACAGGGATTTGAGTTTGTGCGATTATCTAATGTTCAGATTGATCGAGAAGCTATTAAATTAGTTCCTTATGATATATGCAAAAAAATACGCTGATCCCTCTGGGTGTTGAAAACAACGTTTTCAAAGTTGCCCTTTCTGATCCGGTGCATCTTATTGCGCTTGAGGACCCACGGGTGTTTATTGACAAAAAAGTAGAGGGGGTTATTGCTGAGGAAGACGATATCCATCAAGCGATTGATAAATATTATGGTGTAAAAACACGAAGGAAAAAGAATCTAAAATTAGGGGAAATTTTGGTATCGTTAACCTTAAGCACACAAGAGCAATTTGAAGAAGCATTGCGTATCCAGAAAAAAACAGGTAAAAAAATCGGGGAAGTTTTGTTCGATCTCGGTTACGTTACCTCTGAAAAGCTTGCGTATGCATTGGCCTATCAACAGGGGTTTGAATTTGTACAATTATCAAATGTGCATATCGATCGAGAAGCAGTTAAAATAATTCCGTATGACATTTGCAAAAAGTACACACTGATTCCTATCGGGGTGGAAAACGATGTATTCAAAGTCGCTGTTTCTGATCCGGTAAGTCTTCTTGTTCTTAATGATCCGCGTATTGTGATAGATAAAGATATCGAGGGGGTCATTGCAGAGGAACAGGACATCCAAAAAGCAATTGAAAAGTATTATGGGGTTCGGCCGCGGGCAAATTTAAAACTCGGAGAACTTTTAGTTTCATTAACGCTTATTACACAGGAACAGTTTGAAGAAGCATTGCGTATTCAAAAAGAAACACCAGAATCGATTGGACAAATATTGCTCAATCGCGGCCACATTTCGGCTGAAAAATTAGCGTATGCGGTTGCATACCAACAAGGGTTTGAATTTGTCGAGCTTTCAACGATAACCATACTTCCTGAGGTGCTTGAATTAATTTCTTATGAAATGTGTAAAAAAAATACGTTTATTCCTATTGGCATAGAAAATAATATCTTACGGGTGGCTCTTTCTGATCCTATAAACCTTATTGTGCTTGGCGATCTCAATGTAACATTAAAGATGGATGTAGAAGGGGTTATTGCTGAAGAAAATGATATCAAAAGAGCGATTAAAAAATATTACAAAACACAAGAAAAAGACGCAAAAGCTAAAGATTAGCAAACTCATTAACAACGGCGAACGTGTTTATGAATAAAAAAAAATTAACATTAGGCGAAGCGCTCATTGCGGTAGATATTCTGAGCCGTGACCAGTTGAATGAAGCCTTGCGCCTTCAAGAAAAGACAAGGGAAAAAATAGGGCGTATTTTGCTTAATCTTGGCTATGTAACACCTGAACAATTGGCATACGCGTTAGCTCATCAGCAAGGGTTTGAATTTGTTAAGCTGTCCGATATGTCCATTTCTCCAAAAGTAATCAAATTAGTTACTTATGATTTATGCAAAAAATATGCCCTTATCCCCATAGAAATGGAGAATGATGTTCTAAAAATTGCGATTGCTGATCCACTCAATTTAATCGCTTTAGATGATTTACGTGTATGCTTAGAAAAAGAGATTCAGGGGGTCATTGCGGAGGAAGGAGATATTCAAGCGGCAATTAAAAAATATTACAGCCAGGCGGAAAAAAGTGCACAACCGTATCTAGGGAAGAAAACAGATATTCAGCTTGAGAGTAATGTCGATGTGATCAATGCTTTAAAGGCAGAAGGGGAGGAAGTAGGGGATGAAGAAGCGCCCGTTATACAACTGGTCAGTCGTATTATTGTAGAAGCATTTAAAAGAAGAGCGAGCGATATTCATGTTGAGCCTATGAAGGATGAGGTCCGTATTCGGTACCGGATAGACGGAGTTCTTCGTGAAGCGCCGGGACCGTCAAAAGCATTGCAAGGCTCTGTTATCTCTCGGTTGAAAATTATGGCAAAACTTGATATTGCTGAAAAGCGTCTTCCGCAGGATGGGCGCATTAAATTACAGATACAAAATCGTGATGTTGATGTACGTGTTTCAACATTGCCTGCCCTTTATGGGGAAAGCATTGTCTTGCGTCTTTTAGACCGTGAACAATTACTGCTTACCATGGAAGCAATAGGGTTTTCTGAAGATGATGAAAAAACATTTACTAATTTAATTAATGTTCCAAACGGTATTATTTTAGTCACTGGCCCGACCGGTTCGGGAAAAACAACAACGCTGTATGCATCATTGCATGCTATCAATAAACCGAATCGTAAAATTATTACGGTTGAAGACCCTGTTGAGTATCAATTAAGTGGTATCAACCAGGTACATGTTAAACCGGCAATAGGATTGACGTTTTCTTCAGGTCTTCGTTCGATTCTGAGGCAAGCGCCAAACGTCATTATGATCGGAGAAATACGTGATTTGGAAACAGCCAATATTGCGATTGAGGCTTCATTGACTGGCCATCTTGTCTTTTCAACACTTCATACCAATGATGCGGCGAGCACAATAACCCGGTTAATTGATATGGGAGTAAAAGCATATTTAGTTGCTTCGGCTGTGCAAGCTATTTTAGCGCAGCGATTGGTTAAAAAGATTTGTTCATATTGTAAAGAACCGGTGAAGCCAAAAAGCGATCTGCTTGAGCTCCTCGGTATTTCTGCAGAAAAAGCAAAGCACGCTACGTTTTATCAAGGTCGCGGCTGTAAAGAGTGTTCGCAGACAGGATATTTAGGACGCATCGCAATTTTTGAATTATTGGTTCTTAATGACGAAATTTGTGAACTTATTTATAAGAAAGTGTCGAGTAATATTATTCGAGAACGAGCACGACAATGTGGTATGCGAACGTTGCGGGAAGATGCGGTTGCAAAAGTTTTTCAAGGATTGACAACCGTGGTTGAGGTTATCCGCGTAACACAAAGCGATATTGATTAGATACTAAAATTTACTAATTATATGACCCCGATAAAATGCGTTGCATTTTGCGGGATTAATTCGCACAGTAACTTATGTTGTACTGCGCCTAGCCTGCGCCGGCAGAGGTGCTCCATAAGTCACGTGCTCATTAACATAAGGAGATGCAATAATGGAAATGAGTGAAATTTTAAAGGATTGTATTGAAAGAGATGCTTCTGATATTCATATTGCAGTCGGACGACCGGTGACGTTAAGGGTTCATGGTGAATTGGTATCGATAAACGATGACGTATTGAATCCTGAAGGCACTGAAATACTTATGAAATCGATCACCTCTGATTTTCACCGGCAAAAAGTTGAAACTGTCGGAAGTGTAGATTTTGGTTTTGCCTATGGAACAAGTGCTCGCTTCCGTGTGTCTGCTTTTCGTCAAAAAGGAGTATACGGCGTTGTCTTGCGCCTTATTCCGAATAAGTTGAAAACATTTGAAGAAATAGGCCTCTCTCCGCGTATCACCGAACTTCTGTATAAACCGAGGGGACTTGTTCTTGTTACGGGGCCAACCGGTTCAGGTAAGTCTACAACGCTTGCAACAATGATTAATTATATTAATGAGAACCGTTCGTGCCATATTATTACCGTAGAAGATCCGATCGAGTATTATCATGAGCATAAACGTTCTCTGATTACACAGCGTGAAGTTGGCGTTGATGTGCCCTCCTTTCATGAAGCGCTGATACGATCGTTGCGTCAAGATCCAGACGTTCTTTTAGTGGGAGAAATGAGAGATCTGGCAACAATGGAAGCAGCGATTACTGCGGCTGAAACAGGGCATTTGGTCTTTTCTACGTTGCATACAACGGGTGCTGCACGGACCGTGGATCGCATTATTGACGCATTTCCATCGCATCAGCAAGAGCAGATTAGAACACAGCTCTCTTCATCTATTGTAGCGGTAATTTCTCAGTTGTTAATTCCTCGGGTGGATGGTCAAGGACGTGTGGCTGCGTTTGAAATTATGATTACAACGCCGGCGATCAGTAATTTAATACGTGAAAATAAAACATATCGTATTACTTCAGACATCCAAACGGGTGCGAAATATGGCATGAAAACGTTGGATTCATTTCTCATGGAACTTTATTCTCTTGGGTTAATATCGTATGAAGAGATGATTGCAAAATCATATGATCCTGATCAGATTGCAATTCAGGCAGCACAAATTAAGACTGACAAAAAAGCGTTTTTTGCAACGGGTAAAGACGGGAAAGATAAAAAGCGGGGATGGGTATAGTAATTATGAATGGCGAACAGACAAAGTTTATTGGCAAACGATTGATCGATCAGGGGCTTATTAGCGAAAAACAGCTTTTGAATGCACTCGATGCTCAACAGAAAAGCAATAAGCCGCTCGGGCAGGTTTTGATCGAACTTGGGTATATTAAAGAAAAAGATCTTTTAACGTTGTTTGGCAAGAAAATAGAGTCAATCGAAAAAAATTTAGCCTCAAAAAATATTTCTCATTCTGTCATTGAAAAAGTGCCGCCATCGATTGTCCAGTTATATAAAATTATACCGATCGACTTTTCAAAGGATACGTTGACTATTGCAATGGCAGACCCCTGTAATGTACAAGTGTTAGATGATTTACATTTTCGGTTGGGAGTTACGGTCAAAGGTGTTTTAGCACCAGAAGCAGACATAGAACAAGCCATTCAGAAGTACTATGGCGATAAAGGGAGCGGATTAAATGATATTATCGGAGAAATTACAGAGGAAGCAAAACAGGCTTTGGCGTTAAAAAAAGGTGTATCTGAAAAAGATCTCGACGAAATCTCTCTTAAAGAATTAGCAAGCCAAACACCGGTTATTAAGTTATTAAACCTCATACTTACACAAGCAATTAAAGACAAAGCTTCTGATATTCATTTAGAGCCATTTGAAGATGATTTTAAAATTCGTTATCGTGTTGATGGTGCTTTATATGAAATGAACGCTCCTCCTCAGTCATTAGCGTTAGCGTTAACCTCGCGGGTAAAAGTTATGGCAAATTTGGATATTGCAGAACGGCGTTTGCCACAAGACGGCCGTATCTTAATGGATATTGGCAATCATCAGGTTGATCTGAGAGTTTCAACATTGCCCACCGTGTTCGGTGAAAGTGTCGTCATGAGGGTTTTAGATAAATCGGTTGTTTCACTTTCCCTGGAACAAGTCGGAATGTGTGATGCTATGCTCAAAGAGTTTCGGCGTCTTATTCGTAAACCAAATGGTATTATTTTAGTTACTGGTCCGACCGGTTCGGGAAAAACGACAACGCTGTATTCGGCATTACGGGAAATTAATAAGATAGAATATAAAATTATTACGACCGAAGATCCTGTAGAGTATGATATCGAAGGAATTGTACAAGTGCCGATTATTCCAAAAATTAATTTAAATTTTGCCCGATGCTTACGTGCAATCCTTCGTCAAGACCCAGATATTATTATGGTTGGTGAAATTCGAGATGAAGAAACAGCAGAGATAGCCATTCAAGCCTCCCTCACCGGCCACCTTGTTTTTTCAACGCTTCATACCAATGATGCACCCGGTGCGGTGACACGGCTTATTGATATGGGCATTGAACCCTTTTTAATTACCTCATCATTAGAGGCGGTTATTGCTCAACGTCTTATAAGAACTATTTGTAAGAAATGTAAGGAGGCCTATAAACCGTCCGATATATTACTTCAAGAAGTTGGTCTTACGCGCAGTGATGTTGGAGATAGAAATTTTCATGTTGGACGTGGTTGTTCTGTGTGTAATCAAACCGGCTACAAAGGAAGAACCGCTATATTTGAGTTTTTAATTCTGAACGATGTGTTAAAAGAACTCGTTATCGAGAAGGCGCCCACCGTTGTTCTTCGACAGCGGGCCCAAGAATTTGGCATGAGAACGTTGCGAGAGGATGGACTTATTAAAGTATTAGATGGTATAACAACGATTGAAGAAGTGGTGCGTGAAACACAACAATATACATAAAGAAAAACAACGAGGAGTCAGTATATGCCCCAATTTTTTTATAAAGCGTTAGATAAACAGGGAAATGAAAAGGACGATGTTATAACTGCATTGTCTTATCAGGATGCCGTCAGTAAGATAAAAGCGTTCGAATTATATCCCATTGAAATTCATCAAACCCCCCTTACAGGACAGTCGAGAGAACATTTAGAAGAAAGCAAATCGTCGCTGTTTAACTTACTGCGTCCCAAAGTTAAAACGAAGCATATAGTTCCTTTTATTAGTGATTTAGCCGTTCTGATAGATTCAGGAGTATCATTAGCCAAGTCATTAACAGTGCTGTACAACCAGACCGTATCGCGACGGTTAAAAAATATCGTCGGTGCATTGCGTGCTGATGTTGAAGGTGGACAAACTTTTTCTGAGGCATTATCAAAACATCCAAGATATTTTCCTCCGCTTTGTATTAATATGGTTCGCGCAGGAGAAATCGGGGGTGTCTTAAGTGAAGCCCTCGAGCGCTTAGCACACATTTATGAAAAAAATGAGCAGCTTGATGCAAAGATAAAAACAGCTTTTGTGTATCCGGTTTGTGTTCTCAGTTTTGCTTTCCTCGTTGTTATTTGTATTATGATATTTATCGTTCCACAGTTTCTTGTCATTTTTGAAGACGTTGGTTCATCGTTGCCACCACTGACCCTTGTGTTGTTTGCGACAAGCACCTTTATGAAAGACCAATGGATATTGTTAATTGGCGTATGCATTGTGTTCGCAGGGATATTCAGAGTTCTTCTTACTATACACCATGTTCGGTTTTATATTGATGCCTTAAAAATACGACTGCCTATTTTTGGGATATTAGTTACCAAGATAAGCATTTCACGTTTTTGTCGAATATTTGGCACCTTGCTGGCAAACGGAGTGCCGATTCTGCGGACTTTGAGCGTTGCAAAAGATGCAACGGGGAATATGGTGCTTGAGCAAGCGATTGAAAAGGTAAAAAATAGTATTAAAGAAGGGGAGAGTGTTTCTAAACCTCTTTCACAATATTCATATTTTCCTCCGATAGTGACGAATATGATAGCTATTGGTGAAGAAACAGGTACGTTAAGTAAAATGCTTATTAAAATATCTGATCGTTACGAGATGGATGCTGATATATTGATTGCACGACTTACCTCGCTTTTAGGTCCTTTTCTTATTATTGGGCTAGGATTTATTATTGGTTTTATTGTTATCGCCTTGTTCTTACCACTTCCTTCGGTGGTACAAGGCTTAACAGGCGCGTAATACGTTAAACACTATTTTAAATCTACAAGTTTAATAATTTTCTAACCGTAAAACAAAGGTGGCGCTATGAACAATACAGGTATTCAAAAGGAATTTATCCCGTTAGAGTGTGAAAAGAAAAGATTTCATATGCCTAAAAAGATTACTGACAAGTCAACAGTATCGTTTGTCAAGCCTGTTAAGGGATGTTCTCTAACGGGGTTTACCCGAATGAGAAAAATAAAGAAATATGATTCCAAGGGGTTCACTTTCATTGAACTGCTGGTGATCATTACGATTATTGGTGTTCTGCTTACCTTAATTATTCCCATGGGCAGCCAGGCACGTGCAAAAGCCAGACAAACGAAAGCAAAAGCTGAAATCGCTGCTCTAGAAACGGCTATGAGTGCCTATTATGCTGATATGGGTCAGTATCCAACGGATGGAGGTGAATCGGATGGAAACGAAACTGATAATACCGATATTATTACTCAACTGAGTGGCAGGACTGGAGGAACTGGTGCGTGGGATGCAGGGATTACCGGTCTTGCAGATTGGAATGGACCGTATATGGAATTTGATAGTGATAATATTGTAGGCGGTCAATTTATAGATCCCTGGAAAACAGCGTATGTTATAGAAATAGATCTTGATGGAGATACAACGACGACACCTCCTTCTAATAATGCCTTGAGTTTTGATATTATTAGTTATGGAAAGGATGGTGCAGCGGGCGGTGGGGATGACCTTACTAATTATTAAAAAGGGAGCTTTAGGCTATGGATAAGAGGCTCAGAAATTATTCTACCGAATTTACCCCGTTAGAGTATAAGCACACAAAGGCTTTCTATGTATAGAAAGATTACTGACAAGTCAACGGTATCATTTATCAAGCCCGTCAAGGAACGTTCTCTAGCGGGGTTTACCATGTTGGAAATTCTTATTGTTATGGCTATTATTAGCATTATTTTAGGAATTACTATCCCGCGTTTCAATCGTTCCTCTGCAGGAGTTAAATTAAAGACAACCGTTGATGTTGTTGTCGAGTATCTTGAAACCGCAAAAAGTTATGCAGCGACACAACATACCACGTGCGCTGTTGTGTACAACTTGGGCGAGAGGAAAATTTATTTAATGAAAAAAGATATTGATGATGTTGATGGCGATGGCGATAAAAGTGAAATGGTTCAGTTCGACAATATCTATACGGTAGCAAGCGGCATTACCATTAATTTTACTGCCGATAGTCAAGTGGCGTTTAATTCTTCAGAGGGGACCGAAGACGCTGGAGAGACTATTACCGTCAGTAATGCGAGCATTAATAAACAAAAAACAATAACAATCAATCAAATAACGGGGTATGTACAGGTAGCCTAGGATAATTTACCATGAAAAAAGAAGAAAACAGGTTATGTAGAAGAAAAGGATTTACCCCGTTAGCGTGTGAGCAAACCAAGGTTTTATATGTATAAAAAGATTACTAACAAGTCAACGGTATCATTTATTAAGCCTATTAGGGGACGTTCTCTAACGGGGTTTACTCTGGTGGAAGTTATTACTGCCCTCGTGGTATTTGTTATTGGTGTTGTGTCCCTTTTTCCATTGCTTTCGGATAGCTTTAAAATGCTTGCTGACATAGAAACAAAAATTGATGTTGCAAATGTCGCCCGTTCTAAAATGGCAGAGATTGAAACACAAGGATTTAATAACTTGCCGCTTGCTGCAGGTGAAAAAACAGGAACAATTGGTACGTATTCCTTTTCAGTAACCGATACCCCAATTGCCCAGGACATTGTATCAAATAACGATATTTTGTATGAAATACAGCTGATTATTTCGTGGCAGGGGAGAAGCGGGACCAAAAGTGAAACATTTGTTACGTATATAGGTAAAATGTAAATTTGCCCCGTTAGAGTATGAGCACATAAAGGCTTCATATGTATAAAAAGAATACTAATAAATCAACAGTATCATTTAATAAGTCTATTAAGGGACGTTCTCTAGCGGGGTTCACTATTATTGAGCTCTTGACCGTGTTGGTGATTATCACTGTTGTGGGATATACAACATCTCTTGCGGTCATGCAAATAAGTAAAAGTTATACAAAAATTAAGTCTGTTCGAGAAATCTTAGATCTTTCACGTACTATAATGAAACATTTAACACGTGATCTCGAAAGTGCCTATATTGCAACTATTGCAACAAATTTTCGTTTTTTAGGTACCAATATCACCATTGATTTTAATACGTGGCGCGAAGCATCATCGGGGATATCAGAAGTGATAGAAGTTGGCTATTCATTAGGAACGGATAATGACGGTGATGGAGATTTTCCCCTGATGAGAAGAATAGAGACAGGAACAAGCATTCCCAATCAAATTAATAGTGGTGGCACCGATTATGAAATAGCCGATAACGTATTTTCATTACGTTTTACCTATGTGTATAAAGATAGTGCCGGTGATCTTCAAACAACAACAGGAACATGGGATTCATCGGCTGAAAATTTTGGTAATAATGTTGATTATATCGGAGAAAATAAAGATCCTGATGGGTTGCCCGATGCGGTTGCGGTAACGTTTCAATTGTTTAATAATCAGGGGCCAACGTATACAACAACGATATTTTTACCACCCGATAAAGACAAAGATTAATTCTTATGAGTAATATATATAATAAAAAGGGGATTGCTCTGATATTGGTTCTATCAGTGCTGGTAATCATGGGCTTGCTCTGTGTTTATTTTTTAAGTGTTCTGAGAATGCAGACAAGTAAAAATTCCCTCTTTGTGAACGATGTGCGTGCACGGCTGCTTACCCGCGCAGGACTGCATCTTGCCATTTCGCAGCTTAAGTACGGCGTTGGCGGAGCGCGCGATAATTTTTGTGATTCGCGACTTGAGGATTGGTATTACAAGTCAGGGGCGACAGTAGAACTTGAAGATGCCGATGATGCGAATACCTCATTCTCGTCTTTAACGGCTTTACGAGAAGTCGGTCTCGGCAGTAATTTGACCGGCTATATTACCTGCAAAATTCTTGATAGTGCAAGTCAAATAAATCTCAATGATAATAATCCCAATTTAGGAACTCTCTTAAGTAATCTCTCTGGGCTTAATAGTACTTTAGCCAATAACATATTATCATATCGGAATTCACTTCCGAATAATGAATTTTCATATAAAGAACAATTATTGCACGTTTCCGGCATAACCGATGTGATGTATCAAAATATTAAAGATTTTGTTACGATTCATAGTTGGTCTGATGAGAAAGCGTCAACGCGCGATTCATCAACCCCGTATGATACAAACACCTACACAACTACTTTTAGTGGAGCGGCGAATTCACGTTCCCCTATTAATGTCAATACAGCACCGAAAAAAGTTTTAGAAGCAGTGCTTACTCCGATTACCAATGCTGCTACCGCTTCGAGTGTTGCTGACAGTATTATTACACGCGTTGCGACGAATAATAATCCATTTTATTCGTGGCGTGATTTTGATTTATTTATTGATGATATTTTTGGCTCAGGAAATTCGACCGGGAATAAAATAAAGAACAGTGCAAATCCGAACAGGGTCAATAAACCCTCTGGATTTACGACAGAATTTTGTTTTCATAGCGGCGGTTATTATGAAATAGAAGTGCTAACTCGTATCAAACGATTGAACGGATCTCTTGTTGCGAGACGAAAAGCTAAAGCATTAGTAAAAATATTCGATCTTTTGCAGCACACCACAAAAGATGATTTTAGAGATGAGGATACGAATAATGATGGTGATTACGGTGATAACGGATATGGCGAAGTTGGTGATTTGGATGGCAATGGAAAGGTTGATAATACGAATTATCTTAAAGTAACATGGCTTGATAGTTGTCCGGTGAATGAAAGTGATGACCAGGAAGACATGAGCGGCTATAACGGTAGTGACCCTAATAACATTTCTCCCTTTTTGTATCGGACAATACCGAATGCGGTTAAACTGGGATTTTGGGATAATTTTGATGAGGGTGCAACGAATCCGGGGCAGGAGCAGAGTAGAGCATGGTGGGGGACTGAATATAATGATGGTTTTGAAGTGAGTGATTGTAAAAGTTTTAATTATGATTATGGGGATTGGGGGGATGGTTTTAAGTGTGACTCTGAGAATGTCGGCATTTTTGTCGGACCGTTTGGCGGAGCGGTTGATTGGGGCCCTGAACAGGGACAGGTTACTCCTGAACGAGTTCATACCTATGATGAAGCAATGGGGGCAGGGGATAATGCTTTTTTTCTCGATGATAATAATAATGAATTATGGAAGGTGAAACAGGATGGATCGTTGAGCCAGATCCCAACAACAGAGGATTTTTCGACATATTTTCTTGGTGGACAAGGGGGTGGCCTTGGGTGGGATGGGAGCTCTGGCCCTGGTGCAGTTTCGAGTCTTTATAAATCGTGGAATTCTGATAATGGATTTTATGTGAGGGCTTTTAATTATGATGGACCTCGTTCAAGCATTGGGATAGAGCAAAATTTTCCTGGCTACAATGCTGACCTAAGTGATCCCGAGGTAGATGAATCTGGTAGAGACCGGCAAGATGTTGGAAAAATCCAGTTTTTTGGTAATGATTTTGAACTTTTTTTATATCCTATCGGAAACGTGTATCAAACATCACCTCCGTATGCAGCGGTAACATGGGGAACCGTCTATGAGATTAAAGGGCCTCGTTTTTTTGCACGTGCAGATACAGCTTCTGGGGATCGTACGTATTTGGAAGATGCAGCAATCCGTTATCAAAGGGATAAAGTATATAAGTCTGTGTGCGTTGGCGGGCGGGTATATTATTATGTATACACTAATGCTGGTACGTGTGAACATCCAGACAATTTCAACCTCACAAAAAATTATACCGGTTTTATAAGTCTTTATTCAAATAATAATCAATCTGCGTGGGATGAGGTGCGTGCAATTGATGATGAAGGTTTTTTTGCAAAACATTTTATTATACCCAATGACGCGGAGGAGCTCGGAAGTTTTAATTGTAATATCAATATTCCAAGCGGAAGCAGCGCTTTTCTGCTGGGGACAAAAGCGGGTGGTAACCCCACCGGAATCGGAATAGAGACGGTTGATATTTCTTCAATAGGTCAGGAAAGTAATTTTGTTTCCGGTGCCTATTCACATGATATTGATATTGTAAATGAGCTAGGGGCCGGCGTGCGCGTACTTGAAGGGCCAACAGTAGGAAGCGATAGAATATTTAGTTATAGTATACGTCTTGCCACAGCAATTGGTTCTCTTACAAAAAATGAGGCTCTTCAGTTGCAAGTTCCTGCTCTTGAAGATGTTTCAGTTACGTATTTAATCCCGACGGAAATAGTTTATTATTATGAACAATAAGATGAACCATTCAACCGATGATATTAAATGGAAAAGGAATGCGGCAATGAAAAAGGTTTTTTCTTGCCTCGGTATTATAATAGCACTATTTTGTATGGATGCGCACCGTATCTGTGCTTTTATGGAGAAAAAAGATATCCCCGAGATAATGGAAGCTTTAAAAAACAGTGATTTTTTTACACAATTATCAGCATTAAAAAAAGTTAGAAAAAGTGGTTTAAGTCTTAAAGAAATACAAACGGTGCTTGAACCAGTACGTGCAAGTCACGATGTGCGCATTAGGCTTCTTGCTCTGCGAATCTTATACGAAAATGGCGATAAGGGCATACTAGCCCTTTTAATAGAGTATCTTACTGATCCCTATGAGAAACGAAATATAAAATTACAAGTACTTTCCACTATTAATGATTTGCAGGAAGATACCTTGGTAGAGCAATTATTACCACTTATTCATGAAGAAAAAGATGTTGCGGTCAAGATAGCATTACTCAAGACAGTTTTGCATAAAGGAGCATTAAAATCAAGTCGGGAAACAATTGTTCCCATTCTTGAAGAGTTCTTGTCAAAAGGAACGGACTATAGTAAACGTAGAGTTTTAAACATGCTTGTCCAGTGTGACGCAGAAGCAATCCCGATCATTGCTAATGCCTTAAATAGTGATGAAGAAATAGTTTATGAAAAGGCATTTGATAGTCTGGTTACCATGGGGGGGGCCTATGTTAAGACGGTCATTCGCCCTTTTATCCAGAGTCCTCATAAAATAAAACGCTACAATGCGGTATATTCATTATGCATGCTTGGCGAGGAAAGTCTCCTTCGATTAATTGAGACTGATTTAGTAGATGAAGATGAGTCGGTGCGTTTGGCGGCACTCGATTTTCTTATTCGAAAGGCAGGAAGAGGAAAAGAAAAAGAAGATCTTTTTATACCTATAATTAAACGTATGGAAAAACATGATGCGAGTGATGAGGTACAGCTTAAGGCAAGCAGCTATATAAAAAAGGTAAACAGCATACAGCGTATGCTGAGAAGATAGATTAAGTGGACATTCTATAAATAAAATATTATTATACATCTCTATTTTTAACAGAGTTTAATGCGTTTTTTATAAATGAATAATATGAAAAGTACAAAGACCATATATGCCCTTGATATAGGAAGTAGTTCTCTTAAGTTTGCAAAATGTGAACGGGGGAGAAAGGGGCTTACTATCCGTAAGGCACAGATATATTCTCTTCCTCTTGAATTTAACAAGGCACAGACTGAGCAGGAAAAAATAAAGGGCTGGATAGATGCCCTGGCGAAAATGTTACAAGAGGAAAAGGGGGGAAGGCAGAAGAAAATAGTTGTTTCACTTCCTGCCGACCTCACCTTTGTTCGATACATTACCCTTCCGAAAATTCCCGTTTCTAAAATCCATAAGATAATTCGTTTTGAGGCAGAACAACAGATCCCTTTTTTATTAAGTGATGTCGAATGGTCGTATGAAATTCTTCCATCACCAAAAAAAGAGGTTGCCATCGTTATTGGAGCTGCCAAAAAGAAATTTGTCGAAGAGCTTACAAAACTTCTTGCCTCTTTTCATTTTCGCGTTGAATCATTTGAGGCCAGTCAACTTGTCCTTTACAATTTAGCTCAGATGTATGAAGTCGGAAAGAGCGGGACCATTATCGTAGACATAGGAATGCAGAGCACCCAAGTTGTTATCTTGTGTAAAGGATTAAGCTGGGGAAGAACGTTATGGCAAGGAAGTTTTCGGATGACGAAACTCATTGCTGAACAGTTAAAAATTGATATTGGAGAGGCTGAAAAGTTAAAACGCGCACGTATGCATGACGGGTCTTTTTTAATGGCACAAAAAAATAAAAAAGTGGCTCATGATATTGTTGATGGCATTATCAAAGATAACTTATATGGTATTATCAATGAGATTTCACGGACCATGAGCTATTATCTTTCTATTATGCGGGGAGCCGTCTTTCAAAAGATTATTCTTACCGGAGGCGGCACCGCTATAAACCATATTGATACTTTTTTTGAAAAGAATTTAGGAATAAAGACAGAAATTGCAGATTACACTTCTCATGTTATTATTCCCCCGCATTTAAAAGATCATTTTAGCACACACAAAAACCTGTACCATATTATCCTTAGCCTTGCGTGTGGCTATCGGCATAAAAGAGCGTTACATGTGAACTTGCTAAGCGAAGAGCTCAGACAAAAACGTGTCATTGAGGCGAAGAGAGGACGGATTCGTTTCTTTTTTGGTGGCATTGTTCTCATCCTTTTAATGGTAATAGTGAATTTCAATTTTGAATTATTGATAAAACAAAACAGAGAGGAAACGCTTCAAAAACAGTTTAAACAGATAGGGCTTAAAGAGGATTATTTAAATGTCATTGAACATGCTATTGCCATTGATGCGGATCGGCTTGCGCTGCTTTTGCGGAAAATTAACGAACGTGTTTTTTTGCCCAAGGTATTGAAAGATATCGAAGCAATATTGCCTCATACTATTTGGTTCGATTCTCTCGAATATAATCAAGAAAACAAAATATTAATTATTTCTGGGCGCGCAACAGAAACATTAGAGGACATTAATCATTTTACGAATCAATTACGAACGCTTTTGTATGTGCACGACGTCACGTTTGATGCGGCTAACATTGAAGAAGAAACATCCGGGAAGAAACCGTTGCGGGTCTTTACTATACGTGTTCGTTTTAAAGAAGAAAAAAATATACGGTAACTATATGATTTCAGTCCTAAAAAAACTACTGTCGGAAAAGAAAAGCGAGAGATATCTAAATATTATAAAAGGAGTGGGAGTTTTTATTATCCTTTTCCTGATAGTGTATGTGCTTTATGCTTTTGGAAACATTCTGAAAGTTGATGCGGCGTTGGAACAGTTTTATAAGCAATTTAAGGCCTATAAAACAGGTGTGCATAATTATCCGTCTCTTGAACGAAGAGCTTTTTTAGATGAACAAAAAAGAGGATTGGAAGCTATTCTCACACGCTTGAGGGAATATCCCATTTTTTGGGATCGCATCATAAAGAAAGATGTTTCATCTATGTCTCCTTTGCAGTTTAAAGAAGAATTGTTTCGCGTTAAGAAAGAACTAAAACAAAAGGCGAAAGATAAGAATACTGTATTATGTCATGACATTGGTTTTGAGCGGTGGGAAAAGAAGTTGCCCGAGCAGTCGGAATTAGAAGGGCTTTTTCAAGCATTAGAAATTGTTAGGGAGATCGGGACAATAGCTATTAATGCCAATATCAACGAAATAGAGAAAATTATGATTTTCCCAACAGTCGAGAAGCCCTATCAACAAAACGCACACAGCAGAACCAACTATGAACGGGACGTAAAGATATATCTTAACGGTGCGAGTTTAAACATTGTAGATTTTTTATATAAAGTTCATATGTCAAAGTTGTTGTTAAACATACAGACAATGAAAATATATCGAGCTGCGCCAGATACTGATACTATTAAAGGAACAGCAAGTAGTGATGTTGACAAGATGGTAAAAAGTGATTCAGGAGAACTCTTGACCGCCATATTTACTATTGTTAACACGAGTTTATAGTAACCACAATAATAACACAGTAATAAAACAATGAAAATAATTCATTTTTTAAACAATAATATCGTTACCATATTCAAAGCAATTTTGATATTTATATTTATTGTATCTTTAGCGTCTACCTTAATTAATGTATTATTTCGAAATGCGTGGTTACAGGATTTTCAATTTACTGCTTTGCCATTTGACGAAACAAAAGAAATGAATTATGTAAAACACTATAACGTATTGCCACGTATGTATAAAGAAAGAAACCAGTTAGCGCGTACCTATTCTATTACGAGAAACTTTTTTTCCCCCGTACAGAAAAGTAAAGCCCCTGCTGCCCCTTTTTATATCAAGGAAATTGTCTTTGCACCTTTTGTTTTTATCTATATGGGGCATATTGAAAAAAGTTCTTCTGAAATAATTGCTCAAATTAATTGGGGAGCACGAACACATTTTGTACGAGAAGGGGATGCGCTTAAAGATTGGACTGTTATGCAGATCAAGAAGGAAAACGTCATTATTATGCATCGTAACGGGAAGGAAAAGATGCTGCCGTTACACAAACGTGTTTTTTCAGAAAAGCCGTATGCTGTTGTAAATACATATGTTACAGAAAAAGAAGTAAAGATTTATATAGGAGATGAAATAGAGGGCGGCAAAGTGCTTGACATTACGAAGGATACTGTTATAATAACCGCTAATTCAGGTATAATTACTATAAAAAAATAAAGGGAGTGCACGCATATGAAAAAACATTTATTTAGTGTTAAACTATTAGCGATAACCGTAATGTGTTGTATGATATCAACATATCCTGCTTTTGCACAAACAGATAAGGCGTTAGATTTGCGGATTCAAGGGTATAAGGCACAAAAAGAAGATGATAATAAAAAGGCTGTTTCTTTATATAAAAAGGCAATTCGCGCAGATGCTTCTTATGCTACACCACATAACGACTTAGCCGTTGTTTATGAACTAGAGGGGCAACTTGATAAAGCCGAGAAAGAGTATTTAGCAGCATTGCAGATAAATCCTAATTATGCAGGGGTTTATTCTAATCTCGCTTCTTTATACGAGAAAAAGGGTGACTACAAGCGTGCATTAGCGTATTGGGAAAAACGAGCGACCATGGGAGGCGCTAATGATTCATGGGTAAAGAAAGCAAAGGAAAATATTGCACGATTACAAGGCATGATTGCAAAGACGGGTACCGCAAAGAGCGGTCAAGAAGATCTAGCTGAGAAAAAACTTGCATCTCAGGTAGAGAAAATGATTGTGCAAGAGGAAAAGAAAAAGGAAAAAAAGAGCACGCAGAAGATAAAAGTTGAAAAAGAAAGAAAAGTAAAAGTTGTTCCACAGAGCGAATATCTCGGAAAACTGGTTAAGCAGGCAAAAAATGAGATAAACGAGCAACAGTATCAAGACGCACTTCGTACCTTATATCAGGCGCGCGGAACGACGCAAAAGGTAAAGGAAGCAGTCGTTGTCGATGACTTAATTAATGAAGCGCGTTTACGAAGCATTGACTTTGAGTTAGCACGCGCTTCTATTAATGCGGACATATATAAAGAAGCAAAGCTGGTTGAAGTTGAAAAAGCGTGGTACCCACCTGTTTCGGAAATAGAAACCGTTGCAGGAGCTGAACCACTGAAGACAACAATGAAAAGCGCCGCACGGCTGGAATTAGAGGAAAAGGCATGCCAAATTATTCCGTCGATAAATTTTTCTGAGGCACAATTAAAAGAGGTGGTTGAATTTTTAGCGGTTTCTAACGACATCAATATTGTGATTGATGAGACAGTCGTTCCGAGTGCTGAGACGGTAACCATCCATTTAAAGAATATCCCGCTCAATGAAGCTCTTGATATTATTTTACGTACGAAGGGGCTCAAACATCGCTTTGAAGAAAACATTGTTTGGATTACAACAGAAGAAAAATTGCTTGAAGAAGATTTAGCTATGCGCGTGTACGATGTGCAAGATTTAGTTGGCAAACTTTTTGATTTCCCAAGTACCCCGTTTGATTTTGAATCAAACCTTGAATTAGGCGAAGAAGAATAAACTAAGAAAGTACCGGTATGAAAAAAATTCAAGCGTTATTAATCGCATTATTGTTTTTAGTAACCAATACTCTTTATGCAATGGCTCCAGAAGAAATTGCTACCTTTGAATCTATTGCCACACAAACTGTTTCTGATGAAGATTTGTCCAGCCCGTATAATATTACCGGGGAATCACTCGTTAATATCATTCGAGGGATGGTTGATTTTGACATTGAAGGAGCGAGCATTGTTTATAACCGCCGCACCGGACAAATTTTCATAAAACATACACCGACGAATCATATTATCGTCGAAGATATTATCAATAAAATGCGTGCTAGTTCGTTTAAACAAGTTGAAATAGAAGCACGGCTCGTCACCGTCAAGATAACTGATTTTATGGGAGTCGGAATGGATCTCGGAGGAATAGATATTACGACGGATCATTCAGGTATTAAATATGGAACCGAGATACCAAAAGATGACTCGACTATTTCCAGTTTTAGTAATTTCACGTCATTTGTTAATGCTATAGATGATACGACCTATGGCGGTCAATTTGCAGCGTTTGCGTCAAGTGGTATTTGGGATATTGACGTCATGATCGATGCCCTTGAATCAAAAACAGAAGTAAATACCTTAGCAAATCCACGCCTTACGGTTTTTAATAATCAACGAGCGCATATTAAAATCGAACAACGTCAAAATTACATAGCTGAAATCGATTCTAATTATGATACTATTGCCGGAGCAGCGGGTGGTGCGAATAGTGTTTGGTACCAGATGAAAACAGTGGTTAAACAGGCTCAGGCAGGAACTATTCTTGATGTTACCCCAAGCGTTAATAGTGACGGTTCGATTGGCTTAGACGTACATCCGGTGTATGTTACGGCTGATCTTACCAATACAAAAAGCATTACGAACTTTACCGGGGGTAACGATTTTTCAAATAATATGACGCTTCCTGTTTTTGAAAAGCAGACAATTGACACCTACCTTACTATTCCGAACGGTGGGGTCGCGGTGCTCGGAGGACTTATAACCGAAGAAGAAGAAAACACCTTTCGCAAAATTCCTCTTCTGGGAGATATTCCGGTAATCGGGAAATTGCTGTTTGGTCAGGAGAGAAAACAAGCGGTAAAGTATTACTTGTTAATCTTTATTAAAGCAAAAATTAAGGAAATAAAAAATTCATGAGGAAATTTTGCCATTGTTGTCTTATTATAGTATTAACGATCGGGTTCATTCCACAGGCGAATGCGCTTGATGTTGAAAGCCTAACATCGGTTGAGACCATTTCAGCACAATCGGTAAGAGGTGATGATGTTATTTCTCCGTATCACGTTACCGGGGAATCGCTCGTGCGTCTTATTCAAAAAATGGGAGATTTTGATATTGCTGGCTCAAATGTTATTTTTAACCGTCGAACAGCCCAGTTATTTATCCGCACAACCCCCTCGAATCACGACGTGATCGAAAAGGTTTTAACTGATCTAAGAAAGGCAAATTATTTACAAGTTGAGCTTGAAGCCCGCATGATTACAGTGAGTTCTACTGATATCGATGATATTGGGCTCGATTTTATTGGCATAGACCAAAAAAGTGGAAACGATACACGATTTTACGGTACCGACCGGAGCTTTAACGATGGGACCTATACAACTAATGTTGATTTTCCTAATGTTACGACAGCAGGAGGTGCGGATTTGGGCGGCCAGCTCGCATTTGCAACATTAGCCTCTGAGTTTGATTTACAGGGGGCTATCGATGCCTTACGATCACGAGCAGAGGTTAATACGCTTTCAGCGCCTCGTCTTATTGTTGCAAATAATCAACGCGCAAATATCCGAGTTGAAAAAGCTGAATATTATATTCAAAGTGTTGAAACGGATTCTGAAACAGGGTCGGCGAATTCATTAGCGGTTGATCCACAAGTAGGAATTGCTCAGTCAGGAACGATTTTAGATGTGACCCCAACGATTAATGCTGATGGTACAATTACATTGGAATTACATCCCGTATATGTTACTGCTGATCTGACTAATACCCAAACAATAGATACTCGAGATGGTTTAACTACTGCGCAAAAGCCGGAAATTACGCTTCCGGTGTTTACGATTCAAACTGCAGATACGACGGTTACGGTGGAAAATGGAGGGGTTGCAATGATTGGTGGTCTTATTGAAGAAAAAGAGACCAAGGGGGACTATAAGATTCCTTTATTAGGCGATATTCCTTTTATTGGGAAACTCCTTTTTCAGAGTAGTCAAGTACAAGAAGTTAAAACCCACCTGGTTATTTTTGTAAAAGCCAAGATTAAAAATACCCTTAAGGGCATGTAGGCCAACCAGACTAGGTTTCATATAAAAATTTCTAAAAATTAAGAAACATTATTGACATATTTTAATAACGTGCCTAATAAAGGCAGAACGATTTGTATGGCTTGAGCATTTCTCACCCGTTAATACCTTTCACGTAATATGTTTCCACTCAAGCATTATCCCAAGGTTTTTTATTTACAAGGAATAAGAAGCGTGTTCTATTAAAAATAGGGTGTATGTGTAGAGAATAATTATAGCGTTCCTCAGGTGTGATAAAAGTACCATGAAAAAAAAAGCTTTTTTATTTGACGGCAACTCTTTTTGTTATAGAGGCTTCTATGCCATTAAACATTTGTCAAATTCAAAAGGAGAACCGACAAATGCCATATACGGTTTTTTGACAATGTTGAAGAAAATACTCGTGGCTGAGCGTCCTGATTATGTTGCTATTTGTTTTGATAGCAAAGAGTTAACATTTAGACATAAACAATATGAGGAGTATAAGAGTCATCGTAAACCAATGCCAGATGACCTTGCGGTCCAAATACCACGGATTAAGGAACTGATACAAGCATATAATATTAAGATCTTTGAAAAGGGTGGGTATGAAGCTGATGACCTGTTGGGAACGTTAGCAACGAAGTTTAAAGCAGCAGGAATGGATGCGTATATTGTTACGGGGGATAAAGATTTCCTTCAGCTTGTTGATAACCATATAAAAGTTTATAGTATGTATCGTGACAAGGTCACCATTTATGGCCGCGAAAAAGTACAGGAGCGGTATAGCGGCCTTGGTCCGGAACATATTACGGATATATTTGGCCTTATGGGGGATGCTTCGGATAATATTCCCGGTGTTCCGGGGATCGGTGAAAAAACCGCAGTCAGTTTTATTAAAGAGTTTGGGTCTTTACAATCATTGCTTTCGCACATTGGCGAAATAAAAAATATCTCTAAACGAGATTTATTGAAAGAAAACACCAAACAGGCACTATTATCGAAAGAATTGGCAACGATTGATTGTAACGTTCCTATAAAAATTACTATCGATGAGCTTGCCTGTCAAGATCCTAATCGAGAAAAATTATATGAATTATTTAAAGATCTTGAATTTAGAAAGTTTCTTGATGAAGTAGCCGGAAAAGCAGACAGCGTTAAGGAAGAAAAGCGCATCTATCATGTAATAGAGACAGAGAAACAGCTTTTGACTTTTATAAAAAAACTAAGCAAAGTAAAAGCCGTTGCCCTTGATACAGAAACAACGTCAAAAGATCCTTTACGAGCGAACTTAGTTGGTTTTAGTTTTTCATTTAAAAAATTAGAAGCGTATTATATTGTTCTTTCTCATGCGACAATTGCCACTGAAAAAGGTATTCCCCTTGATACGGTTATCAATGGGTTAAAACCGTTTTTAGAAGATAAACGTATTAAAAAATATGGTCAGAATATCAAATATGAAAAGATTCTTCTTTCGCGGTATGGGATTATATTAGAGGGAGTCGCCTTTGATACTATGATTGCGGCATATTTGATTAATCCCGCAAAGTTCAACCATAATCTTGATTCTATTGCATTAGAATATTTGGACGTGCAGAAAATTACCTATGCGTCACTGGTTGGTAGTGGGAAGAAGGCAACGACGATTGACCATGTAGATATAAATCGGGTAACAGAGTATGCATGCGAAGATGCTGATTGTGTATTTCGTCTTGTCCCGCTCTTAGCAGAAGAGTTAAAAAAGAAAAAGGTAGAAAGTTTATTCTATAATGTTGAAATGCCGCTTGTTAACGTATTGACACAGATGGAAATAAACGGCGTCAAAATCGATGTTGTATTATTACAGAAATTATCAAAAAATGCGGGGAAAAGGTTAGAACAACTAACAAAGAAAATTTACACAGAGGCAGGGGAGGAGTTTAATATAAATTCTCCTAAACAGCTTAGCCATATTCTGTTTGAAAAACTACAATTTCCTGTTATTAAAAAAACCAAAACCGGTTACTCGACGGATGTAAGCGTGCTTGAAACATTATCCGAGAAACATGTTTTAGCGCGTGATCTTTTAGAATATCGTGAATATGCAAAATTGAAATCAACATACCTTGATGCATTGCCAGAACTCATTCATCCTGAAACAGGGATGATACATACGTCATTTAACCAGACCGTAACATCAACAGGGAGATTAAGCAGTTCAGAGCCGAATCTGCAAAATATTCCCATAAAGACTGATATCGGTCGCGAGATTCGAAAAGCATTTATCGGGCGTAAAAAAGAGCGGGTGATTCTTTCTGCCGATTATTCTCAGATTGAATTACGGCTTCTTGCTCATTTTTCTGAAGATGAAAAATTAACATGCGCTTTTTGTCATGATGAAGATATTCATACTGTTACCGCAACTCTTTTATATAATGCGCAAACACAAGATGTGACGTCTGAAATGCGCCACTTAGCGAAGGTGGTAAATTTCAGTATTATTTATGGCAAAACACCGTATGGTCTTTCACGGGATTTAGGGATTCCAGTGAGTGAGGCTAAGTCTTTTATTGATGCATACTTTGAACGTTACAAGAAAATAAAGATATACCTTGAATCATTAAAAGAGGAGGCACGCACGAAGGGGTATGTTACAACAATATTGGGCAGGCGCGCATATTTTCCTGACATTAATAGTAACAATGCAACAATACGGCAATTTGCTGAGCGTGCCGCAATGAATGCGCCGTTGCAAGGATCTGCTGCTGATTTGGTTAAACGAGCGATGATAGATATTGATAACGCTGCTGAAATGAAACGTTTAGATGCGGTAATGATTCTCCAAGTACACGATGAACTCCTTTTTGATGTAGCAAAAGAGGCTGTTGATGATGTGAAAGCAGTTGTTAAGAAAAAAATGGAAACGGCGCTGGCCTTAAAAGTTCCGCTTAAGGTAGACATTACGACAGGAAAAAGTTGGTATAAATAGAATTGTGTGATGAAAAAAAAGAAAACACAGCAAAAAAAATTTGTTGTTGGCCTTACCGGAGGTGTTGCCACAGGGAAAACAACTATCGCATATTTATTTAAACAGTTTGGTGCTCATGTGATTTGCTGTGACCAAGTGGCGCATAAAGCATTAAGAAAAAAATCCCCGTCGTACCGGGCAATAGTAAAACAATTTGGAAAGGGAATACTCGATACGCACAAGAAGATTAGCAGAAAAAAGCTTGCTTCGGTTATTTTTAATAATAAAAAAAAACGTAAAGATTTAGAAGCGATTATTCATCCTTTTGTATTTCAAAAAATATTTGAATCTATTAAAAAAGCAAAAGGAATTTTAATTATTGATATACCGCTTCTTTTTGAAACAAGGTTTCAAAAACATGTAGAATGCATTGTCGTTGTAAGTTGTACTTTTGGGGAACAAATAAAACGGTTAATGATACGTGATAACCTTTTGCGTTGCGATGCTGTCAAAAGGATTAAAACGCAGCTACCATTGGCTAAAAAGAGAAAAATGGCTGATTGGGTTATTGATAATTCTAGCGTGAGGAACGCTATTTATGAGACAAAAAAGATGTGGGACACCATACAAACAATAACGAAGTAACAGAAAAGAGGAGAAAAGTAATGCCGGATACAAAAGTAGATGATGGTTCAAAAGTAGATGATAGTTCAAAAGTAGATGATAGTTTAAATGTAGGCGCTTTAAAAAAGATGAAAATCGCTGAGCTGAATGATATTGCAAAAAAACTTAAGGTCCCTGGTCTAGCCGGTTTAAAAAAACAAGATCTTATATTTCGTATTTTGCAAGCCCGCACGGAAAAAAATGGGTTAATGTTTGGCGAAGGAGTGTTAGAAATTTTACAGGACGGGTTTGGTTTCCTCCGTTCTCCAAACTATAATTATCTACCCTGCCCTGATGATATTTATGTATCGCCGTCACAAATACGGAAATTTAATCTTCGTACGGGTGATACCGTTAGTGGCCAAATACGTCCGCCAAAGGAGAATGAACGTTATTTTGCACTATTAAAGGTTGAGGCGGTAAACTTTGAATCACCTGAAAATGCGCGAGATAAGATCCTTTTTGATAATCTTACCCCTTTATATCCAAATGAACGACTGATTCTCGAAACAGCACCAGAGGAGATATCAATGCGCATTATGGACTTGCTTGTCCCTATCGGTAAAGGACAACGAGGTCTTATCGTGGCACCTCCCTATAGTGGTAAGACGATTTTGCTGCAAAAATTAGCAAATAGCATAACAACCAATCATCCTGAAGTTGTCTTAATTGTGCTTTTAATTGATGAACGCCCTGAAGAGGTAACTGATATGCAACGGTCTGTAAAAGGAGAAGTTATATCATCGACGTTTGATGAACCTGCTGAGCGTCATGTTCAAGTTGCCGAAATGGTGTTAGAGAAGGCAAAACGGCTCGTCGAACATAAGAAGGATGTTGTGGTATTGTTGGATAGCATTACACGTCTTGCTCGAGCGTACAACACCGTGGTGCCGCATTCAGGAAAAATATTATCAGGTGGTGTCGATTCGAGTGCGCTCCACCGACCGAAACGTTTTTTTGGTGCTGCCAGAAACATTGAAGAGGGTGGATCTATTACGATTATTGCAACGGCGTTAGTTGATACCGGATCACGTATGGATGAAGTTATTTTTGAAGAGTTTAAAGGAACCGGAAACATGGAAAGCCAACTCGATCGGAATTTATTTCAAAAAAGAATTTATCCTGCGCTCGACGTAAAAAGATCAAATACGAGAAAAGAAGAGCTACTTATGCATCCTGACGAGCTGAACAAAGTGTGGATATTGCGCAAAGTACTTAATGAACTTAATCCTGTTGAAGCAATGGAACTATTAATAAATCGATTGAAAAAAACAAAATCAAATGCTGAATTTTTAATGAGTTTAAACAAGGTGTACGAATAACCAGAAGGAGAATACACAATGAAGAAGAAAATTCATCCCAAATATCAACCAGTCACCATTACCTGTGCGTGTGGGAATGTGATTGAAACGCGCAGCACAAAAGGGAATATGCATGTCGATATCTGTTCCCAATGTCACCCATTTTTTACTGGAAAACAACACTTTGTTGATACGGACGGTCGTATAGAAAAGTTTAAAAAGAAATACGGTGACACCGAAAAGCGTGTCAAAACAGAGCAAGAAGAAAAGCAGGAAGTTGTAGCGGAAATTTTGCCGGAGCAATCGAATGAAAACGTAGAATAAGAAAATAAAAAATTGTTTTAAAAATGAGAACAATATGTTTGAACGATTAGAAAAGATTGAAAAACGGCACGATGAGCTTGAGCAGATGCTTTCTGACGGCGAAGTTGTGAAAAATCAAAACAAGTTCCAAGCATTAGCAAAAGAGTTTGCCGGTATTGCTGCACTGATAAAACAACTTCGCATATATAAGAGCAATGAAGAAGAATTGTCGAAGGCGCAACAGTTGCTCGAAGAAGAGAAAAACGATAAGGAACTCATAGCTTTTTACAATGAGGAAGTAAAACAGTGTAAAGAGAAAAAAGAAGCGTTGCGTCTTAAGCTTGAAGACTTGCTTTTAGAAGATGACGACGCTGATAAAAATAAAAATATTATTGTTGAGATACGTGCAGGAACAGGGGGCGAAGAAGCGGCTCTTTTTGCGAGTGAACTCTTTCGCATGTACTGTAAGTATGCTTCTAGCAAGGGGTTGCGGATTGATGTGATGAATACAAATCCAACGGGAATCGGTGGTCTGAAGGAAATTATTTTTGGCATTACCGGTGTCCAAGCATATAGATATTTTCGTTTTGAGAGTGGAACACATAGAGTACAAAGAGTACCGAAAACAGAAGGATGCGGGCGCATTCATACGTCTGCGGTGACGGTTGCAGTTTTGCCGGAAGCGGAAGAGGTTGAAGTTGCAATAAATGTAAATGATTTACGCATAGACGTGTATCGATCGTCAGGTCCTGGTGGACAAAGCGTTAACACCACCGATTCTGCAGTACGCATTACGCATATACCAACAGGTTTAGTGGTTACCTGCCAGGATGAGAAGAGTCAACATAAAAATAAGGCGAAAGCAATGCGCGTTCTCCGCGCCCGACTTTTCGATAAGATACAACAAGAACAAGCAAAAGAGATCGCTGCGGATAGAAAAAAACAGATTGGCACAGGCGACCGCAGTGGGCGTATCCGGACATATAATTTTCCTGATAGACGAGTAACCGATCACCGTATTAATATAACATTGTACTCCTTGGAACGGATTATGGAAGGCGATCTTGATGAATTATTTAGTGCATTAGAAATAGATTATCGAGGAAAGAAATTGACAGGAACTCTGAAAGCGTAATCGTTGAAATAAATTGCAATATATTGATGAGAAATATATGGTACTGCCGAAACAATCGATAGAAAATAAAATTATAAAAAGAACCACTGTTGGCACGTTGCTTTCATGGGGAGAGCGTTTTTTAGCAAGGTCGGGGATTTCATCACCGCTTTTTTGTAGTGAAGAAATCCTTCGTTTTGTATTAAAAAAGAGAAAAAGATCCGATCTTTATCTCTCAGATGATACTATGGTTTTACAAAAGGCGCAGGTGAATGAGTTTTACTCTTTGGTCGAGAGAAGAGGGGGGCGGTATCCCTTGCAATATATTACACAGGAAGTAGGATTTCTCGATTTTATCTTAAAAGTGCATGACGGAGTATTTATCCCGCGGCCTGAAACCGAAATTTTAGTTACTGAAACACTTAAACGGTTGAAGGATGGGGTTCGCTATAGCGTATTAGATATTGGTACGGGAACGGGGAATATTGCTCTTAGCATTGCACAGTATGCCCCTCATGCACATATATGTGCTGTTGATATATCGGATGATGCATTGCGGGTGGCACATGAAAATGCAACGCGTGTTGGCGTTTCAAAGCAAATTGATTTTAAGAAAAGTGATTGTTTTTTGAATATTGAGAGGGGAAGAACGTTTGATTTAATTATATCAAACCCTCCGTATATTGCTCGTTCTGAATTTTCTTCTTTGGAAGATGAAGTGCGTGCTGAGCCATATGCTGCATTGTATGGAGGGGGTGACGGATTAGATTTTTATCGGCATATTGTTAAAGAAGCGCCACTGTTTTTAAATAGAAGATCTTTATTGTCACTTGAAGTTGGAGCAGGACAGGCCGAAGCAGTAAAGACGATTCTTACCAACGGCAATTTTAGGAATAGTGAAATTTATAAAGATTATTCTCATTGTAATCGAGTGGTTATAGCTGAATGGTGATATATGGATAAAATTACGATAGAAGGTGGAAGACGGTTGCGTGGTGATGTAGAAATTTCCGGGGCAAAGAATTCTGTGTTACCTATTTTAGCAGCGACATTACTTGCCGAAGGAGAGTCGGTTATTGAAAACGTTCCTGATCTGCGTGATGTTTCAACCATGATAAAAATTCTGCGTACGCTCCGCGTACATGTCGCAAGAGAAAAAGATAAAATATATGTAAAACCTGCTCGATCTTTGAAACATGTTGCACCGTATAAATTAGTTAGTACGATGCGCGCTTCGTTTTGTGTGTTAGGCCCGCTCGTGAGCCGGCTTGGTAAAGCTGAGGTTTCTATACCGGGAGGGTGCGTTATTGGTGCTCGGCCAATAGATCTTCATCTTAAAGGATTGAAAGCATTAGGTGCTCAAATTACTATTAAACATGGCTATGTTAACGTGTCTGCTCATACACTTAAGGGAGCAGATATTTTTCTTGGCGGTACATGTGGTTCATCTGTTTTAGCTACTATGAATATTATGATGGCAGCAACACTTGCCCGCGGGAGAACGCGGATTGAAAATGCTGCGTGTGAACCGGAGGTTGTTGACCTTGCTCATTTTTTAACAAAAATGGGGGCGCACATAAAGGGGGCAGGAAGTCATCTCATTGAAATACAAGGGGTCAAAAAACTTAAAGGCGTACATCATACGGTTGTACCAGATAGAATTGAAACAGGGACGTATATGATCGCGGCTGCCATTACACGGGGCGACGTTATGTTACACAATGTAGTGCCGGAACATAACAATGCACTTATCGATAAGCTAACACGCAGTGGGATCGCGATAAAGAAATATAAAAATAAAATTCACGTTCAAGGCAAGCAGCGGCTTCATCCGATCGATGTAACGACATTGCCGTATCCGGGATTTCCGACTGATTTACAAGCACAGATAACGTCCCTGATGTGTATTACGCCTGGCATTAGTGTTATTACTGAAAAGATATATCCTGATAGATTTATTCATATTAGTGAATTAAGCCGAATGGGTGCGCGTGTTTTCCTCGAAGGGGCAAGTGCTATTATTACGGGTGTCAAGAAGCTTTCTGGAGCACCGGTTATGGCATCTGACTTGCGAGCAAGCGCTGCATTGATTTTGGCAGGACTTGTTGCGGAAGGATGTACTGAGGTGTATAGAGTATACCATCTTGATCGAGGATATGAGAGGCTCGAAGAGAAATTATCTGCTTTAGGGGCTCATATCCGCCGTGAAAAAGAGTAAAAAACAGGTACACATTACGATATCTTTGTGTCTTGCAACAATGTGGAGCTTTTAGTATAATGTCGGGACTTTGCATAGCAAGACATGTTGTTTTTGCATTATAGTATGGATTTGAACGTATCCCCTCTCGAAAGCTGTTGCAAACTTTGAAAAAGATAATTCGATCTAATAATTTTTCTACGTTACAATTGAAAAATCATTGATCTCATTAATTTTTTTCAATAATTTTGCAACCCTCGATGAGTCGGAACATATACTTTGCCAGCTAGCTGGCAAAGTATTAATTCGCTCATAAAGCTTATGCTTCTTTTAGGCGCGTAAGTTGTGAGCTCATTAAGGAGGTGTCATCTTGGCAGTTCGACTACGACTGAAGAGAACAGGAACCACAAATAAGCCCTGTTGGCGTGTGATTGTTGCAGATTCAAAATCACCCCGCGACGGGAGACACATTGAAGAAGTTGGCTATTATAATCCAACGGTTGATCCGGCAGAATTAAGGCTCAAAGAAGACCGGATAAAATATTGGCTTTCCGTTGGAGCACAGCCGACTAATCAGGTAAAGTCATTATTAAGAAGAATGAAGATAGCATAACTATTTTCATGGTATTGACATTTATCCAAGAGAATGAAAGGTTTTTCTGTGGAAAAAGGGCCGCTCTATATAGATATTGTGACATTATTTCCGAACTTCTTTAAGAGCCCTTTACAGGAGTCAATAATAAAAATTGCACAAAAAAAGAAGGCGGTTGCAATTACGGTACATAATGTGCGGGATTATACCGTTGATTTGCATCGAACGTGCGACGATAAACCGTTCGGTGGTGGTCCCGGCATGATAATGAAGCCAGAGCCGATTTTTAAATGTGTCGAAATGGTGCGAAGAAAGCGCAAAAAAAGTTGTGTTATTTATCTTACTCCTCAGGGAGAACGGTTAAGCCAGAAGAAACTTAAAAAACTTTCTCAAAGTAATGGATTTATTTTACTGTGTGGACATTATGAAGGGGTTGATCAACGAGTACGGGATTACTTGGTGGATGAAGAACTTTCAATCGGCGACTTTGTGCTTACCGGAGGTGAAACGCCGGCATTATGTTTAATTGATGGTATCGTGAGGCTTATTCCCGGGGTTTTGGGGAATAATGAGTCGCTTAAGAGGGAGTCATTTCAAAATAATTGCCTTGACCATCCGCACTATACACGGCCCCGTACGTTTAGGACCTATGCTGTTCCAGAAGTGCTTGTTTCTGGGAATCATAGAGCCGTGGAGATGTGGAGGCAGCAACAATCGTTACTTAATACAAAAACCAAGCGAAAGGATTTACTCGTTAATAAAAGCAGAAAGAAAGGACATTGATATATGAAGGCTATAGAACAAGTAGAAAAAGGATATTTCAAGAAGGACATTACCGATTTTAGGGTAGGAGATATTGTAAAATTGTCTCTTAAAGTTGTTGAAGGAGATAAGACACGAACGCAAAGTTTTGAAGGCATCGTTATCCGTCGTCGTGGAAAAGGAACCGGTGAAACGTTTAGTGTGTTGAAGCAATCAAAAGGGAGCCCTGATACCGTAGAAAAAACCTTTCCGATCCATTCACCTATGATTACGAAAATCACCGTGGTAAAATCGACCAAAACGCGTCGTTCAAAGCTGTATTATTTACGAAATAGTAAATCAGCATAAGAGCATATTTTTTTATTCGGATACGCTTCTACCATGATCCTCGGATGTACAACGGGAATTATCTTCTATTTGAGGATGTATGTATCATCAAGAAAAAAAACTTTCCGCTGAAGGACGAATGCACATAGCAGGCATTGATGAAGCTGGTAGAGGTCCTCTCGCCGGGCCTGTTGTTGCTGCTGCCGTTATCCTTCCTAAAAATCATACCATAGAAGGTATTAATGATTCAAAAAAACTTACTGCAAAAAAGCGAGAAAAACTTTACCATGAAATTCTCGCCTATGCCCAAGTCGGTGTCGGCATTGTTAATGAAAAAATTATCGATGCAATCAACATATATGAAGCGACACGCCTTGCGATGAAACATGCCGTATTAGACCTTGCGCAAAGGCCGGAATATTTATTAATTGATGGGACAATGACTATAGAACTCCCTATTCAGAGTATGAGTATTATTAATGGTGATGCGCAATGTGCTTCTATTGCTGCGGCATCAATTATTGCAAAAGTTACCCGCGATGAACTCATGTGTAAGCTGCATATACGCTACCCACAATATGCTTTCAATAAGCATAAGGGATATCCTACCAAAGAACACGTAGCATTATTATCATCTTTTGGTGTCTCGCCAGTTCATCGATTAAGTTTTAGACCAGTGAGAAATGTAAATTTGCAAAACACACCAGAGACAGATAGGAAAATTAACAAAACAGTGAAGAGAGTGCGATAAAAAGATGAATAAGACATTGGGTAAAAAAGGAGAGGAACGCGCGCATGCATATTTAATAGAGCAGGGGTATACGATTCTTGCTTCTAATTATATGTGCCCCCTGGGAGAAATTGATATTATTGCACAGGAGGAGAACGCCCTTTGCTTTATTGAAATCAAAACACGCGGCGGCATCTCTTTTGGGTTTCCGGCTGAAGCAATTGACGCACGAAAAAAGAAAAAACTTATCAAAACAGCTCACTTTTTTTGTAATGCTACTCGTCAAACGTGTAGTAACTATCGGTTTGATGTTGTTGAACTGCTATTTGATAAGAAAAAAGAATATTTTACCGAGATTACCATTATAAAAGATGCTTTTGATGTAGAATAACACCCTTAGGGATAGAACAGCTATTCTTTTATTGCATACCGTAACCATGCCTCTTCAAAACTCGCATAACCCGCGAAATCTTTTCTTAGGAAACTATCTTGAATGGTTGCATACATAATTTCTCGTGTTATTTCAGGCGTTACGGTGTCATGCCGTGGGGCAAGACGATGGAAGGTCTTTGCAAATTCTATGAGGAATTCATTAAATTTCTTTCCGTCGTATCGACTAAAAAAGAACTCTATAAGTGAAGCCGCTTCTGTGTGGAACAGCTCTTGTTGGAGCGATTCCTGCGGATAGGTAGAAATTGCGAGCAGTTTATCAAATTGTATATAATAATTGCTCGTTGTTGCTTTTTTAAGTTTTTCCTTTGGCAAAATATAGGTAGCGACAGGCCCTTGATAATGGGCAAATCCTTCTTTGATGCAAAGAGGGATAGAGTGTTTTTTTGAAAGATTTTGTACTACAAATTCTTCTATGAGTATATGACTTAGCTCGTGGGCAAAGAAGTTGTTTATTTGTTTAGTTGTATCAATTGCATCAAGGAAGATTTCTTTTTTGTAATAATTCGCTAATCCCCGTTTGGTTTCTACATGAGAGACGGTTGCAATAAGCGTCTCCCACATCACCGGATCGGTGACAAGAAAAACTTCAACCCTTTCATTTAAAATAAATGCTTTTTCTAAACCTAAATCATTTTGTGCTTTTTCATAATAGGAGCTACTTATATCTTTTAATTTTTTTGCAAAGGAAGCAATGTCGCCAGTGTTATAAAAAATAGTAAATTGAGCATTCCTTTCCATAAGCCATTCATCGGTTTCGAGGATGTCATTTGCTTCACGGGAACGACGCATGCTGCCTTGACGAATTTCTTCAATCGTTTCATTTTTTCTTTTTTTGTATTCTTTCTCTTGCAGAAGGGCTTCGTGTTGTTCTCGTTCTACTTTGAGACGTCCTTGTTTTTTGGTAAAGGTTTCTTTTTTTAATGTAGCGTACTCTTCTGGTGTGATCCATTGTGACCGATACTTAACTAATCGTTCTCCATCTTTGTCGGTTTGAACAGTAGATGCTTGAGTAAGGAGCTTTTTTTTGTATTCCTTTTTTTGCATCAGCCACTTTTTACGCAGTGCGGCATTTTCTTCTGGAGATGAATGCGTTATGTTGACAATGCTATTTTTGGGGATCGTTAGCCTTCCTAGGGAAGTATGACAGGTAACCTCATGCATATCTTCTGAAGAAATAGCACATTTAATCATGTCGCCATTTTTTAATTCGATAACGTCACTGGTAGAACAAAGAGGAAATGAGAGAAAAAGAAAAAAAAAGAATAAATAGCCATATAATATTTGTTTTATACCCATTAAAGTGCCTCACCTCTTATTGAATTGTACCGTATAACAAGAAAATGGCAAGCACTAATGTACATGCTCCTTCTACAAGGTAGCATAGGATTATGTATTTTTATAAGTGAGAATAAAGATGCGGAGAACAAAAGAGTTTTATCATGTAGCAGGTGTCTTCAACAATAGTGGAACGTGGCAGCCTCTTGTAATAAATCGTTTTTATAGGCACTTCTATGCTTGTGAAACCATTTCTATGTGCTTTAATTAATAACTCAGTTTCCATCTCATAACGATTTGTTATTAATCGAATGTGCTTTAAAACTGATGTTTTAATAAGGCGAAAACCAGATTGGCTGTCGTGTGCAGATTGCTGTGACAGGAGCGAAATTATTCGAGAAAGGATAATATTTGCTATCAGTGTTAACCGTGGCATATTGTGAGAGTTTTCTATGCGGGATCCTATAATAATATCAGCTTTGTCTATCCGAGACAGCAGGTGTGCAATATCTTCAGGATCATGCTGTCCATCCCCATCTAAGGTAATAACCGCATCGTAATTGTTATCACAGGCATAGCCAAATCCTTTTTTTAATGCAGCCCCTTTGCCTTGATTTAGCTCATTTCTCAGGATTATTGCACCACCCGCAATTGCTTCATCAGCAGTATTATCATAGGATCCATCATCAATGACAACGACAATGGGTATGTATTGACGCGTCTTTATAACGACATTCTTAATAGTAGATTCTTGATTAAAAACAGGTATCAGTGCGCAAGTATTCATAGGGTCTTCCGTTTGTGTCCAATGTGCTCGTTAGTATAATTGTAAATGATTGTAATGACAAGTTGATTTATGCTAAACTCTTACTAATAAAAAACTGCAGTAGCCCCTAATTTCAGCATATATAACAAATATAAGACACTATGAACTATTTTAATGGCAACCTCCAATCATTGGATGTTCGTTTTGGTGCATTGGTGCAGCGGCTGGAGAGTGTTTCTACCAACAATCCCTCCTTTTCTATCCTTAAAGCAAAAGATGATTCATGTACGGCAAAAGTATTTTCAGATGGAGGAAAGGAGCAGTTTCTCCATAGTGTGTATAATCCTTGCAAGGAAGCTGAAACAATGAGTAGGGAAGTTTATCGGGAGGATATAGACCTTTTTGTGATAGTAGGATTTGGTTTAGGGTATCATGTATTGCAGTTATATAAACAATTAATACCAACACAAAAAATACTTATTGTGGAACCCTGCCCACCGCTTTTTAAAGAAGCACTTACCCGTATCGATTATCATGCCCCGCTTGGGGATGATAGAGTATTCATTATTGTGGAAGAAAACCGTTTTCGTATGGAACAGATGATTAAAACAGTTATTAACAATTTTGTCCCGTATGATCGGAAGACATTTACCATTGATTTTATTCCCTTCTATAAGCGGTGGGATCGATATAATACTTTTTTTCATGATATGCGAGGATTTATTGATAAGGCTTTGAGTCAAATACAGACAGCGAGAGAGCAATTAGTCTATGCAATTGATGATCTCAGAACGGGTGGTTTAGGCAAAACGTTTTTAGGAAGCTATAAGGACTGTCTTTCGTATTTTCGTACCGAAGTTCAGGAAGGACGGCCGTTCGATGATAAAAAGATAGGATTGCTGGCTGCATATTATCTTTTTAGTCATTATTCGTATGCTGAAACGTTTGAGGAAGGAAATGTGGATGGAACTTAAAAAGATCCTTGTTGTTAATCTTGATCGAATTGGTGATGTTGTCCGTTCAACATTTTTGTTTCGTGTTCTTAAGGAACGCTACCCCGATTGTTATTTAGCATGCCTTGCTTCATCTCCTGCTGATATACTCTTACGTAATAATCCCTACCTTGACGATGTTTTTTATATGCCCCATCAGGAAGTCCGAGACATTATGAAAGATGCGAAAACGATTCTTCATATGAGCTTTTCTGCATTTCGTCTTTTCGATGCGCTTCGATTACATCAATTTGACCTTGTTGTTAATCCATTCTCGGATTTTGGAGCAATTGCTGTTCGTTATCTTAAACCACGTTATATGTTAGGGCGGGCGATGGATAAACAAGGGAAGTTTGTTGTATATGGAAAAGAGACAGCAAAATTTGTTTATATTATGTCAAATCAAAGAGGTCTGCGGTCAAAGTTTCGTTATAATTTTATTGATATTTATTCCCGTATTTTGAAAGATATTGGCATCAGTGTTGAAGCAAAGGATATATTTCCACAAGTACACATAGGCCCGCGCGACCGTCAGTTTGCAGAAAATTTTCTTGCGGACAATAAAGTCAAAAGCACTGATGTGCTCGTTGGTTTTCAAATCGGTGCCTTTAGTAAAGATAAAATGTGGCCTCTCGAAAAGTTTAGAAAACTGGCCGAAATTTTACAAAATGAATTTCATGCACAGATACTGGTAACCGGTTCTTCGTATGAAGCACGGACAATTATTTCAGACATGACTTCGTCTATGACGAAGAAGCCCATCATTGCTGCAGGAAAAACCGATCTTTTACAAACCGCTGCACTGATTAACAAATGCGCCCTTTTTATTTCTAATGATACCGGTCCGATGCATATTGCTGCAGCGCTCGATATTCCTGTTATTGCGCTTTTCGGATTACTGCGTACTATTCCTGAAGAATCTCGGCCGTGGGGACTAAGGCATTGCGTTTTAGTCAAAGAAAGGGTGAAAGACATACCGCTTGATGAAGTACTATCTGCTGCACAAAACCTCTTAAAAGGAAGGGCTGGCGTTCAAAATTACCTCTAGCATGTTCCCGTCGGATCTATCAATCTAACTACTTGTAAATAAAAAAGTTATAGTAATATATTGTTCAATAGAGATTAATTTATTGGTGCAATATATGTTGAAAGTATATAATATATATGTTATAAATACAAGCTTTATAAATAAAACATAACACGAAAACTCAGTAAAAAGAACCAAATGCCATGCTTGCAAAAATAACAAGCTCATTATGTGTTGGAATCGAATCAAGTTTAATTGAAGTTGAAGTCGATATTTCAAGCGGGCTTCCACAAATTACCATTGTCGGCTTACCCGATCAGGCAGTTAAAGAAAGCAAAGATAGAATAAAAGCAGCTATAAAAAATAGTGGATTTCATTTCCCTTCACGCAAAAAGATACTCATTAATCTTGCCCCTGCTGATATAAAAAAAGAAGGTCCGATTTTTGATTTACCAATCGCCATTGCTATACTTGTTGCACATGGACATATACATCCAAAGCATGTCGAATCATTTTGTATTATAGGCGAATTAGCCCTTAACGGTGCATTGCGAGCGGTAAAGGGGGCGTTACCTATTGCAATGGGACTTAAGGGAACTATCAAAAAACTTATTCTTCCGATTTATAACGCACGTGAAGCTGCATTACAACAGAACGTTGCTGTCTATCCGGTGAGGAGCTTGGAAGAGGCGGTTCATTTTTTAAATGGTGATAAAACTATTACCCAATTTTCAGTTTCTTTATCTAACTATTTACAGAATAAACAAAAATATCCTGTTGATTTTAGTGACGTACGTGGGCAGCTTTTTACGAAACGAGCGCTTGAAATAGCCGTGAGCGGAGCCCATAATATTCTTATGGTTGGACCGCCAGGGTCAGGAAAAACAATGCTTGCAAAAAGACTCCCTACTATTTTTCCTGATCTTACATATGATGAAGCATTGGAAATAACAAAAGTTCATAGTGCAACCGGTACATTAAAATCACATCATGGATTTATTTCTCTTCGGCCTTTCCGCTTTCCACACCACACCATTTCAGCAATTGCCTTGGCGGGTGGGGGGCCTATTCCCAAACCTGGCGAAGTAAGTCTTGCACATAACGGTATTTTATTTCTTGATGAGTTGCCCGAATTTAATCGTAATGTTCTTGAAGTGTTGCGGCTACCTATGGAAGATAAGACGGTTACCGTAGCACGAATAAAGCAGGTTATGACATTTCCGGCTAGCTTTATACTTGTGTGTGCAATGAATCCCTGTCCGTGTGGTTTTTTTGGCGATAGAAAGAAAGAATGCCATTGTTCTACTGCAAAAATTGAAAAGTATCTTTCAAAAATTTCAGGCCCCCTTCTTGATAGAATCGATATGCACATTGAGGTCGGACGCCTTACTATAAAAGAGTTTAAAAGCGACCATACGGAAGAAAGTTCGGAAAAAATCAGACAGAGGGTTAATCAGGTGCGACAACTACAGGAGGAACGATTCAGGAATACAAAAAATATACATTTCAATGCTCAAATGAATCCCAAAGAGATAGACGCGTTTTGTACGCGCACCAATAAGGCACAGGAACTCCTTGAGCTTGCTATGAAGGAACTCGCCTTTTCTGCCCGTGCGTATCATAAAATTCTCAAAATTGCCCGAACCATACGCGATATGAAAACGGTGCATTCCTGCACGCCGCGGCACATTTCTCTCCTAGATAAAGTCATACCCATTGAATCGGATGATATTTCAGAAGCATTGCAATATCGAGGGTTGGACCGGAACTGGTTGAATCGCTCATAAGACATTGTCTGCCAAAGAAAAAGGAGGTTTTTTAATTACTTGCTTTTTTTATAGCTATATATTATAATTCCCCACTTTTTTAACATGAGGGGGATTAGAGAAAAAGTACAAAAAGGCGTGTTGCAGATGCTATATAATATATATGCAATATCGTTAATATAAAAAAGTCGATAGTTTAGAATCACACAATGAGGTTATCTATATGAGTACCAGCGGTTATGGTGAAGGAAGAGCATTTCTTGCCGTTCTAATAGCATGGATATTAGCTCAAACGGTTAAGGTATTTCTCGGTATCATTCGAGAAAGACGGTTTAATTTTCGTTGGCTGGTGAGTACCGGAGGGATGCCCAGTACTCATTCTGCTGCTGTTGCTGCTCTTGCAACAGTTGTAGGGTATTATTACGGTTTTGGATCGATAATTTTTGCCATTACATTAGTTTTTACTCTTATTACTATGTTTGATGCTGCTGGCGTGCGAAGAGCAGTGGGGAAGCAGGCGTCAGTACTGAATCAGGTTGTCGATGATTTATACGAAACCGGTGAAGTCAAAGAAACACGGCTGAGAGATCTGCTTGGGCATACCCCCATTGAAGTTTTTGTTGGAGCAGCAATGGGGATTTTAGTAGCCATTGCCATGAGATGATATTATTCATACACACTATGGAACGAACCGTCCAAACAATGTCTTTCTTTAAAGTTACAAGCATTATTGTGTTTTTTTTGAGTTTAGCCATTTTTGTATCATACGGTTATGCAGTAGAGCAGACGGCGGTCCGTGAACAAGATCTCATTAATCAAGAAAGTGTTACTATCCTCGTACAAAGAGCGCGCGCACTGTCTCAAGAGGGAAAACTGCTTGAAGCCCAAAAAGTGTATAGAAATATCATTACCCCCGATGCTTCAGGTTTGTCAGTCAGTGATGAGATACGTCGGGAATTTGAGGATATAAATCTAAAAATTATTTTTTCTCGCCTTAAAACAGATAATTGTACTTTCTATACCGTTAAGTCAGGAGATAGTCTTTATAAAATTGCAAAAAAATATGGAACAACGATTGAGCTTATCAAGAAAAGCAATGGGCTAAGTTCTTCAACGATTTATCCAGACGATACGCTTAAAGTAATAACAGCATCTTTTTCTATCTTTGTTGATAAATCGGATAACACGTTACAGGTTAAACTCAATGATAGAATTGTTAAGACATATACCGTAGCCACGGGTAAAGATAATAATACGCCGGTGGGCTTATTTACCATACGGGATAAATTAATTGATCCAACATGGTATCATGCCGGTGCGATCGTTCCTCCTGATAGTGCCGAAAATATTTTAGGGACACGATGGATGGGATTTAATCTGCGTGGTTATGGCATTCATGGAACCACCATGCCGGAAACGATTGGCTCGCAGAGCACTGCGGGATGTGTGCGGATGTTTAATCGTGATGTTGAAGAGGTGTATTCACTGATACCCGTTGGCATAAAAGTGGTTATTATTGACTAAATGAAGTTCAGGCTTGCGTTCATTATGTATACGATATGATATAATGAACGTAAGTCTGTTAGCTGAATTTACCCAGTGAAATAATTTTTGCCCAGAGGAATAAAGATTTTGCTGTTCCGTCGCAGGCGGATTTCACCGGGCAAAGATTGCTCGCATAAACACATTGAGTGAGCGAGCATTTCACTGGGGTTAATTCGCACAGTGTCTTATGTCGTTCCTGTAGAACTCCATAAGCCACGTACTCATTAAAAAAGCGAAGAGGCGTTATGGTAAACGAAAAGAATGAAGAACAAGTAGTTGCAGAGGTCTATCTTCCTTTTGAGAAGTCAATAGCAGATCTTGATCAAAAGATAAAAGAGTTGAAACATATATCTCAAAATGGCATAGAGCTGAGTGACGAAATAAAAGATTTGAGGAAAAAATATGATGCAGCATTAAAGAACACATATGCTCATTTAACGTCGTGGCAGCGTGTTCAGGTAGCGCGTCATCCGCACCGCCCCTATACATTAAATTACATCGATTTGATGATGGAAGACTTTATTGAAATAAGCGGAGACCGTTATTTTGGGGATGATAAAGCTATCGTTACTGGATTTGCACGCATTGGAAATTATCGCGTGGTTGTTATTGGCCATCAAAAGGGGAGAGGGACCAAAGAAAACATTTATCGTCACTTTGGCAGTGCTCATCCGGAAGGGTATCGAAAGGCCTTACGCGTAATGAAACTTGCTGAAAGGTTTAATCTTCCGGTCATTACTTTTATTGATACACCGGGGGCCTATCCAGGTATCAAGGCGGAAGAACGGGGGCAGGCTGAAGCAATTGCCTATAATCTGAGGGCAATGTCGATTTTAGAGGTTCCTATTATTTCTGTTATTATTGGTGAGGGGGGTAGTGGCGGAGCGTTAGGCATTGGTGTTACTGATAAGATTATTATGCTTGAAAATGCTTATTACTCAGTCATTTCGCCTGAAGGATGTGCCGCAATTCTATGGAAAGATAGCACGCGTGCTCCTGAAGCAGCAGTTGCGCTTAAAATTACCGCCGATGAATTATTTGATATAAAACTGATCGATGATATTGTTAAGGAACCACTTGGCGGTGCCCATCGCGACGTGAAAAAAACGGCAAAAAACCTTAAAGAAAAATTAGAAAAACATTTGGCAGTGCTCACGACAATTTCCAAAAAAGAACTTTGCGAAAATCGCTATGCAAAATATCGAAAAATAGGAGTTTTTAAAGAAGGTAAACCCCGTCGAAAGATATCTTCTAAGTAACTAACGCATTGTTATCCTACCTTAGAGCAAGCATTTCTTTTTAAATAATTCAAGATTAGCTTTAGCGCGGAGAGCGGCTTGACTACGCGGTGAAAGCTTAATGCATTGTTCCCATTCTTTTAAAGCTTCCTTCCATCTTTCACATGATGCCAAAGCAATTGCAATATTATAATGAATTTCTTCCAAAGGAATTACTGTTGTTTCGTGTGTGAGCGTTTTTTTGTAAAAGCGATACGCAGTTTCAAAATCGTTTAAATTATAATACATATTCCCCAACATAAAATGGATTTCTTGACTGTCTGGAAAGGGATGCAAAGCTTTTTTCAGAATAGCGATAGCTTTTGCAGACATATTTTTTTCTAAAAAGAGTGATGCAATATCGGTATAGATTGCGACAGATTTTCCCGAAGAGTTTAAAATGTTTTTATTGACGTTGATTTTTTGCGTTAATTTTTTATGATGAAGAATTTCTTTATTCTGTGGTGAAAATCTGAGAGCCATGTTGTACGTGGCAATAGCATCTGGATATTTTTCTTGCAGATCATACACGTGACCCAGTAAAAGATAGAGGGTCGATGTAGTTGGTGAGATTTTTATAGCTTTTTTTATATAATAGCTTGCTTTATCGAGTTCATTTAATTCCTTATAAAGAAACCCTATCTTTTTACACGTCCGCCATGAATGCGGATTCGCATCAAACGCTTTTTTGTATTCTTGAACCGCTTCTTTTAACTTTTCTTCTGATTCGTAGAGATTGCCGAAAGAAATATGCTTTTTTTCAATATATTTGTTTAAAAATTCAATGCTTTTTTTTGCAAGCCAGAATGATGGATCAAGCGAAAGAGCTTTTTCAAATTCCTTAATTGCCTGTTCGTCTTTTCCCTGTCTCCGTAATGCATTTCCACGATTATAATGAATACGTGCATTGCTCATAACGGTTCAATTGTAGAAAAGATTTTTTTTAAATGCAAGGTAAATATTGTTTCCCCATTTTTATCAAAATCTACCTATTTTTTCTGTTCTATTAAATTTTCATCAATGGAACGCCTCTTTATTACAACAAGTTTAGATTGCATAAGCTTAGGAGTACTAACTTAGTAGGAAAAGAATTCCTAGAACTTTCTTTCTTTTGAAAAAGACCTTTCTCTAATGTTCATCCCCGATACTTCTTCAATGATTATGGAACCGTTGATGATTACATTAGTTAGGAAAAGGGGAAAAACCAATATGGTAAGATTTTTTTTTTGGCATGGGCTTTGCTTAACGAAAGACAACTATGAGAGATGAAACAACGCAGGAAAAAATAGAAAACGTATTGCAGGATTTTGTTCAAGAAATCCAGCAGGGTAGTCTGTCAAAGCATTTGATCACCATTTATCAAGAATTGGGGATTGAACCATAATCATAGGCATAAAAAAAGAGGAATGCTATGCCAGTTAGTTATGAAATAGAAACATTGACAAGCGGGATGATTGCTAATCAAAGACGTCATGAGGTTATTTCTAATAACCTCGCCAATGTTGATGCGATTGGGTTTAAGAAGGACGTGCCGGTAAATAAGGCATTTTCGTCTGTTCTTTCTAAAGCGCAAGGATCTCACGGGGTATATAAAAGTTTACCGGAAAAAATCTATAGAACTCGTTTTGATGTTGATACAGATGTATCAGTAAACAATATTTATACAGCATACCAGCAAGGAGGCTCACGGGAGACGAATAACAAATTTGATCTTTCGATAATGGGAGAAGGTTTTTTTGCTGTTCAAGCAGAACAAGGGGTTGTCTATACCCGAAAAGGAAATTTCATGTTAAATCACAATAATGAACTTGTTACCTCTCAAGGAGATATTGTTTTAGGCGCAGAAGGAGCAGAGGAAATAGGAGGAGTGCCCATTCGTATTGACGGGAAGAATATCGTCGTTGCCAATAATGGAGCAGTCCAGATTGATGGCATTTCGAACGGTCAACTTAAGATAGTCGATTTTGATGATTACCAAAAATTAAAGAAAATCGGTCATTCATTGTTTGCATACGAAGGGGATGAAAAGGAAATACACAGTGCGACTAATTTTTTTGTTGAACAAGGATATCTTGAGTCATCAAATGTCAATGCGTTATCAGAAATGACCGCAATGCTTTCTAATACACGGAATTACGAGCTTGCTGGTAAATCAATGAAGGCAGTTGAAGGTACGCTCAACCGTACCATTTCTGAATTGGGAAAATTTAAATAATACCTATTTTAAAGAGGAGGGATAGTTGATATGCAAAGAGCACTTTTTACTGCAGCCACAGGGATGCGGGCGCAGCAGTTAAACGTAGATATTATTTCTAACAACTTAGCAAATGTAAATACAACGGGGTACAAAAAATCGCGGGTTGATTTTGAAGACCTGCTCTACCAGATAATAAAAGCACCGGGGACCGAAGCCGCTGCAGGAGTTGAAACACCGTCGGGCATTCAGATTGGATTGGGAGTGAGGCCAGCCGCCATACAAAAACACTTCACACAGGGCATTTTTATGCTCACAGAAAATCCGCTTGATTTAGTTATTGAAGGAGAAGGCTTTTTCCAAGTTGCGACGCCGAACGGTGATATTAATTATACACGCGATGGGTCCTTTCGTCTTGACAGTGCAGGACAAGTTGTTACGGCAAATGGTTTTTTTCTTGAGCCGGCAATTACTATTCCGTCTGATACCACAGAAATTACTATCGGTATTGATGGAACCGTTTCTGTCCTTCAGGGAGGAAGCACAACGCCAACAACGGTTGGACAAATTGATATCGCACAATTTCCGAACAATGGCGGACTCCTTGCTCTCGGAAAAAATCTTTTTGCAGAAACAACGGCGTCAGGAAGTCCAACGACCGGTACGCCAGGTGAAAATGGTCTCGGCTCCATCAATTCAGGCTACCTTGAAGGATCAAATGTTCAGGTAGTTGAAGAGCTTGTTAATTTAATTATTGCACAAAGAGCATACGAATCAAATTCAAAAGCTATTCAAGCAGCTGATCAGATGTTGCAGCTTACTAATAGTATCGTGTAAGTGCGCAATGAATTGTTTGAGGTGTGCATAATAATGAGCAAACAAATAAGGAACATCAAAACACGGAGCAAGCAAAAAGTAATGTATCAACACGTATTTACTGCTACCAAATATTTTTTATTACTTAGTATTGTCGTACTCGTTTCTTCTTCTACCGGAGAGGCGCTCGAATTGACCTTAAAAAGCAGTGTAACGGTTAATGATGCGGTTATATGCGTGCGAGATATTCTTTCCCAGGAAGCGCTTGCGTTCGCAGGAGACCATCAGACCGATACCCTCTTAAATACAGTAATATGTAAAGCACCACAGCCTGGGAAAGATCGAGAGCTTTCGAGAGCATTTATTGTTATGAAACTAAAAAATAAGAACATTGATTTGCGCGATCTTCAATTGGGTGGTGCGCACGCAGTATCGGTTGACCGCAGCTATACCATCCTTTCACAAAAACAGATAGCTGATGCAATAGAGAAATATCTTGCCGAACACTATTCCGTTGATTTTAAAAAACACACACTACATTTTGAAAATTTCAGGAAAGATCTGTTAGCGCCAAGCGGCACTCTTGATGTTCGCGTTGAAGAAACAGCTCAGGGATATAGAAATAATCGTTGTTGTTTCCGTCTTTTTGTCTACCACGATGGAATCCTTTATCAGAAGAATATGGTCAGCATAAAAGTCTTGGAAAAGAAAATGGTTGTTGTCGCAGCACATCAAATTGGTGCAAGAAAAACCATAGAAAGAGAAGATGTCGTTTTAAAAGAACTCGATGTTAATAGCGCGGATTTATATTTTACATCACTCGATACTGTTGTAGGGAAAAGTACGAGAGTAATACGTCAGGCGGGAGATCCTATTACAAAACAATGTATTCAAGAAAGACCACTTATAAATAAAGGGGATATTATTACTGCGCTTTTTCAAAAAGGGAATATGAGTATTACCTTAAAAGTAAAGGCGCTTGAAAATGGGATGCGCGGTGATGATATTGCTGTGTACAGCCAATCTACCAAAAGACATTTTTCGGGGAAGGTTCTTTCAAACGAATATCTGGAGGTATTACTTTAATGAAGACAGCAATCGTAACCATAGCAGTGATCGCATTAGTTGTTATGTCTCTCGGGGCTCCGCTTAAAGAAGTTGAGGCTACGTCATTGTGGAGCGGGGCTACAATTAAAGATAGCTGCCTTTTTGTGGATAGTCCGACACCAATCTTACAGGTAAATGACCTCGTGGTTATTTTTATTGAAGAAAAAACAAGTGCAACAACTGATGCAGATACCGACGCAGAGGTTAAGGATAAGGTCGAAGGGAGCATTTCGAATTGGTTTTCAATCGAAAACTTTGGTCCCATTTTACAATGGTTACGATTAGGGAATTCTAAGGTTTCGACAAAGCAGAACGATGTAGATAATTTACCGAAGTGGGGAATTGAAATTAAAAACGAATTTGAAGGAGAAGGTATGACTACACGGAATAGTACGGTGGTTGCGCAAGTGTCGGCGCGTGTAGCAGCAGTGAAGCCAAATGGCACCGTGATGTTAGAAGGTAAGCGTAATATTAAGATTAATAGTGAATATACCACATTAATGATTACGGGCACCGCACGTGCTCGAGATATAAGTGAAAATAATACTATTCATTCGTCATTAATTGCTGACCTCAAGCTTTCGATTGATGGGAAAGGTATTGTTTCAGCGGTCAATAGAAGAGGAATCATTTCATATATATTTAATTTGATTAGATAGGAGTAACGTATGTACGGGTTTAGAAACAATAGTTGTGTGAGTGTTCGGATGTTTATAGTTTTTATAGGTATTATGTTCCTTTTTGTGGGACACGTACATGCAGCAGTGAGACTTAAAGATATTGCCTATTTTCAAGGAGCGCGCGAAAACCAACTGATGGGATACGGATTAGTTGTAGGACTTAATGGCACTGGTGATAAATCACAGTCTGTTTTTACGGTTAAATCTATAGCAAGTCTTCTATTACGGTTGGGAATTAAGATTGATCCATCTAAAATTTCACCGAAAAATGTTGCGGCAGTAATGGTCACTGCTAATTTACCACCATTTATTAAACCAGGTGCACGTATTGATATTGCCTTATCATCGCTTGGCGATGCTTCATCTCTGCAAGGAGGAACACTTTTGCTAACCCCATTACAAGGGGCTGACGGAGCCGTGTATGCTGTTGCACAAGGACAGGTATCGGTTGGGGGATTTGAGAGTGGACGTGGTGGGCGCGGCGACGCATTTGGAACCGTTGCACGCATCCCGCAGGGTGCGCTCATTGAAAGGGAAGTGCCGGTTACCTTAATACAAGAAGATACGGTCAGTCTTTCTTTAAAGAAAATAGATTTTACCACGTGTATTCGGGCGTCAGAAGCTATTAATGTTGCTTTCCATAGTACCATTGCAGAGGCACTCGATGGTGCAACGGTGCGTATTAGAGTTCCTGAAATTTTTCGAAATAATATAGTTAAATTTCTTGCTCGTATTGAGCATATTAAAGTTGAACCGGATACCAAAGCAAAGATTGTTATTAATGAACGAACCGGAACGATTGTGGGAGGAAAAGACGTTAAAATTTCACGCGTTTCCCTTACCCATAAAGATATCAATGTAGAAATTAAACCGTCAGAAGAAGTTGAAAAAATATCAGATACTACAGAGAAGGTCTCCTCATATATGCCGAGTGAAGAAGCTCTTTTTGTAGAAGATGAAGAAACCGTAGCGCAGAATGCGTATGAAAATGAAACGACGGTTGGAGAGGTTGCTCAAATCCTTAATTCATTGGGTATAAAGCCGCGAGATATGATCACTATTTTCCAGACTATTAAAGAAGCGGGAGCGATTCAAGCAGAACTAGAAATTATGTAATCAAGGCAGATGAGAAAATCATCTAACGGTTTAATAGAAAGCAGTAAGAAATATGGATACACCAATCAATGCTATTGTGAATGACCCGCTTTTGATGGCTCAAAAAAGTACTCAGGGGTCCAAAAAAGCAATGGTCGCAGAGGAAGTGGAATCATTATTTATTTATCAATTACTCAAAGCTATGGATCAAACAATGAATCGTGAAGATGATGATATTTTGTATGGAAAAGGTGAAGAAACATTTCGAAGCCTCTATCATCAAGAAATTGCACGCGAGATCACCCGTGGCAGTGGCATTGGACTTAAAGCACTTATTCAGCAAGAAATAGATCAACAAGAGAACAAATAATATTTTTTCAGAGGTGAAACAGTGGCTCAACCTGATTATATCGAACAACAGTTAGATGATATTTTAGAGAAGCATGTGATGAGTAACAACAAGCTTCTTGAACTTATAAAAAAAGAACGGCATTGCATTATTCATAATGAACTGGAAGCACTTGCAGAAATTAACGAGGAAAAACTCGCCTTTAAAAATGCAATTGCAGAAATAGAAAAAGAGAGAATGGCGCTCATGGACAGTTTTCGTGCACGCTATGATTTGGAAGCGAAAACAACGCGGTTAAAAGACTTAATAGGAGTTGTTGAAGAGCCTTTTAAAACAGGCTATGAACAGAAGCGAAAAAAATTAAAATCATTGTTACGTATGATAAAAATTTCACACGAGGGGAATAAAAAACTTATTCAAAAATCGCTTTGCTTTCATGAAAAATCATTCATGCTGTTATTTGGTCTCACGAAAGAAAAGGTCGGGTATGCACCTTCAGGAGAAATTGTCCATAATCAAAAGCGGCTGATTGATAATGTGGTTTAACACATAGGAGCAAAAAATGAGTATTGCTGGTCTGTATACGGGAATACGTGCCTTAAATGCGACTCAAATTGCACTTGAAATAACGGGACAAAACATCGCGAACGTTAATACGCCCAATTATACCCGTCAAAGAGTGAGCCTTGTCCAGACAGATGCACTGCGTCGCTCGTACGGCTCATTAGGTACTGGTGTGGCAGTTGATGGCATTGAACGTGTTCGTGATGCATTCATTGATTTAGAAATTAAAGGGCAAAAGAGTAACGTCGGGGCACGTTCTGTAGAAGCTGATATATATGACCGCATCGAACAAATTTTAAATGAACCTTCAGAAATTGGCATTGTAAGTCTTTTAGGAGATTTTTTTGATGCCCTATCTGATGTAGCAAATTCTCCTGAAGATATCGGTGTGCGAGATGCCCTGGCAATTAAAGCACAAACACTCACGGGGCAAATTAATTTTTTCGATAACAAACTTGACCAGCTTCGTCTTGATACTAATGCCACCGTCGCTAATACTGTAACAGAAATCAATTCGCTCACGCAGCAGGTTGCTGAGCTTAATACAGAAATTTTGAAAGTAGAAGCAAGCAATAGCCATATTGCCAATGACTTGCGTGACAAAAGGCAAGGCGTGATTAATGACTTGGCAGAACGCACCAATATTACTGTTAGTGAAATGGACAGCGGAGAAGTAAATATTTCTATTAGTGGATTTAATGTTGTGTTTGGTGCTGTTTCACGGGATTTAGATGTGCAGTTAAAAACAGGGGATGAACTTCCTGTCCATGACGTCGTCATTGCAAACACGAATGGGATCGTAAATTTTTCATCAGGAACAATGGCTGGATATCTGCAATCACGGGATACCAATATTGTTAATGTTATTAATGACCTTGATACATTTGCACGAGGCTTAATTGATGAACTCAACAACATTCATGTAGATGGACGGGGATTAAATGGTTTTTCAAACCTGACGAGTGTCAACGCGGTCGATAATGCGGCTATTCCCTTAGATACAACCAACTTAGCTATTACTCCGGTTGATACTTCCTTTGACATTGGCGTGTATGACAGTGGGAGCGATACGACGACATCAGTTACTATTGCTGTCGATGTAAGCGCGGATTCTCTTACTAATGTTGCAGCCAATATCAATGCTGCGTTGGTCGGGGCAGGCATTACGGAAGTGACCGCATCGGTGAATGCAAATAATGAGCTTGCCTTTGCGTCAAGTGATACTGATTTTACTTTTACTTTTGGTAATGTTACCGATGATACAAGCAATTTCTTGAGCGCTATAGGAATTAATACTTTTTTTACCGGTTCTGATGCTTCAAACATTGCAATAAATAATACTGTCGTCACCAATCCCGAATTTATTGCAGCAGCTACTTCAGCTGCATCAGGTGATAATAATAATGCACTTTTAATGGCAGACCTCCGTGAAAGCAAAAACATGAGTTCAAACACCAGAACAATAGAGGGGTTCTATCAAGCGTTCGTTGTGGGGATAGGCGCTGATGCACAAAATTCTCAGATAGATTGGGATGCACATGACGGGTATCTTACTCAATTACTGTTAAAGAGAGAATCGGTATCAGGAGTGAATCTTGATGAAGAAGCAGCGAATCTCATTCGCTATCAACGTGCCTATGAAGCAAGCGCACGATATATTAGCGTGATTGATCAAATACTCAATACGTTGGTTAATGGGTTAATTTAACAATAGAACAAACCGGAAGGACTTGATGTGGGTGTAGGAAGAATTTCAACCAATTATGCATTTATACGTTCTCTCAGGAATATTTCTGACACTTTTGTACGGCTTGATGGACTCAGAGAGCGGATGAATACCGGTAAAGATATTAATCGTCCCTCGGATAATCCAACCGGTATGCAGCAGGCGTTGACGCTCGGATCATCAATACGAGCAAATGAGCAATATCAAAAAAATATCAATAGTGCGTTAGGACGACTTAATTTAACGTCTACTACCTTAACACAAGTTGAAGACATCTTGATCGAATTGGCTGATATTGCAACGACCGCAGCGTCGGAGATTACCTCTTCAGCAGAACGCGGAGGACAAGTGAAGGAAGTAGAGCTTCTGTTAGAACAAATAGTGCATCTTGCAAACACACGGCATCAAAATAAATATATTTTTGGTGGTACAAACACCGTTAGTGGCGCACGGCCGCTTTCACAACCATTTAACATTCAATATGACAGTAATGGATATATTAGCGGGGTTGTACAAAATTCGAGAGGAATTGACACTCTTGTGTATACCACTATTTTACAAGGGGTGCGCGATAGTATGAATATCTCGGGTTCTGTCGCTTTTCAACCCAATGGAGCACAACAGAACGGAGATATTTTTGACATGCTCGTCAATTTCAGACGGAATCTACAAAATAATGATATTACCGCACTCCAGCGGACCGAGCAAAACATTCAAAACGCTTTAGGGCAAGTCCTTCAACAAAACACCATTGTTGGTGCAAAAATAAATCGGGTAGAAATCAGCTATGACACGTTAAACGTAGTGAATCTTAATGAAACGGATGAAAAATCCCTCGTTGAAGATTCAGATTATGCAAAGCTTTTAATAGAATATTCAACCGCGGAAGTGATGTTAAATGCATCGCTGTCGGCGACATCGACACTTTTACAAAATTCGCTTATCAATTTTATTTAATATGAACATTAATAAAGAAAAAAATAAATAAAAAAAACAAAAATAAATAAAAAAAACAAAAAAAAGAAAAAAACAGAAGGAGGGTGTGTATGAAGATTACGACAACACGGTTTGGGGAGATCGAAGTTACCGATGAGAAAGTGCTCTATTTTCCCGAAGGAATCATTGGGTTTCACTCAATAAAACGGTTTGTATTACTGGGAAAGGAATCACGGCTCGTTATGTGGCTTCAAGCAGTAGACAATCCAAAAGTTGCATTTATTGTAGTAAACCCATTTCTTTTTGAGACGGATTATGATCCGAAATTGACACAAGAAGAATATGATTTTCTTAAGGTGAAAGATTCAAACGATTTACATATTTTAGCAATCGTTGTTGTCCCGGAAGATCCAGAAAAAATGACTGCCAATCTTCTTGGGCCGATCGTGATTAACACAAAAGAAAAACTCGGGAAACAAGTTATTTTACTTGAAGGTAATTATTCTGTGAAACACAGCATTGTAAAAGCTGCTGTTCACGCAGAACCAATCAGTAAAATGGTAAGCTAATATTTTCCATAAAGAGTATGAAGGAGTATTGCTATGCTCGTTTTATCACGAAAGCCGAATGAAAGCATAATGATAGGCAACGACGTGGAGGTTAAGATTGTCGAGGTAAAAGGTGACTATGTCAAATTAGGCATTACGGCACCGAAGGCGATACCCGTCCACCGGAAAGAAATTTATGAGGCTATACAGCGGGAAAATATTCAAGCGACGAAAACAAGCATTACTGATTTAGCACAATTGGATGATATTTTTAAAAAAAAAGAAATAAAACATAAAGATAATAATAAAAAATAAAAAATGAACAAAAATAAGAAAAGGAGGAGGATGTCATGGCTAATTTATTCCGAGTGCAAACGAATACCGATGCGCTCAGAGCATTATTGACACTCCAAAGTATCAATGATGAAATAGTCAAAACTCAGGAGCGTCTTGCAACGGGTAAAACGGTTAATAAAGCGTCTGACGACCCGGGCATGTACTATATTTCTCGGTTGTTTGAAACGAGTATTAGTGCCATTGTTTCGAATCAGATTGAAATTGAACGGGGTATCGATTTTCTTGAAACCAATAACAGTCGGCTCGATCATGTGGCCGACGTGATTATTGATCTCATAGACCTTGTTCATACCGCTGATTCTGGGGCGGTGTCATCGGCAGAACAACAAGCTATTGCAAGAGAAATTAGGCTCTTGCTATCGGAAATCGATAATGTCCTGCAATCTGGCGTAGCCGCGTCGATTTTTACTGGAATATCTGTCAATAATCTGTCGAATATCAGCATATCAGGCGGTGTAATGTCCACAACGACGCTTAGTATTACGAATAGTGACCTCATTGTTACCGGTAATGCGAGCCAGTTTGCGACTGCTTCGACTAATTTAAGTACTGCACTGAAAACTATATTAGCGGCAGAGGAAACAGTCGGTGGATGGATACATAGATTAGATTTTGAACTTGATGATCTGCATAGTAAAGAGGTTGCAGATCGGGCAGCGTTAAGTACTATTATTGATGCAGATTTAGCAGAAGAACAGGTTCATTTAAGTTCTCTGCAGATTTTGCAGCAAACATCACTTGTCGGGTTGATTCAAGCGAATAGTGCACCCTCTGCGATTTTAGGCTTGATATCAGGATAATTTAAAAGGATCTTTCATACATAAGAGAAGATTCTTTCACATTGTTACATAAGTATATTAATTGTAACATTTTAGGAATATTTTAAAAGCTGTTCTTTCTCAATTTGGCACGATAAAGCCCTCAAAAGAAAAATAATGTGTCACAATAACACATTAAAGTGTGAAATTTTGTTTGTGTTAATTGCCATTGAAGCCTTTTTAGAGAATGATACTAAAGTTTTTCACCTTTTGTGACGTTAGTATGTACTGGAAAAGAGTAATAAGAGTTTAAAAGTTAATCTAATTTCAGACAGGAGGTGAGAGGCGAAGAGAAAAAACTTTATTATTTGAAGAAATAAAACGAAAAAATTAAAGGCTAACACATTTCTAACACGGATGTTAGAAATTATCATCAAGGAGGATGAAATGGCAGATTTATTTAGAATTAACACAAACATTCAAGCATTACGAGCGTTAACTACCCTACAGAATATTAACACAGAGATTACACAAGTCCAGGAAAGCATATCAACGGGTAAAGCGGTTAACAGAGCATCAGATAAGCCTTCCACCTACTACATCGGAAAGTTGTTTGAAACAAGTATCAGTAAGCATGTAGCCAACCAGATCGAAGTTGAACGCGGTATTGACTTCCTCGAAACACAGAATACACGTATGGACCAAGTCGCTGAAATAGTTATTGAACTGCAAGATTTGGTATTTACCGCAGATTCTGGTGCAGTCAGTTCTGCAGAACAGCAAGCTATTTCACGTGAAATAGCGCTTTTGGTAAGTGAAATTGATACTATTCTGCAATCTGGTGTATCTTCAGCTATCTTTACTAGCATGACGATCGGTAATTTATCAAATGTCAGCATTTCAGGCGGTGCGATGTCAACGACAACATTGAGCATTCAGAATAGTAGTTTGATTGTTACCGGTAATGCAGGCCAGTTTACAACAGCAACGAATAACTTAAGTACTGCCCTTTCAAGTATCTTACAAGCCGAAGAAACGGTTGGAGCATGGATCCATCGATTGGGTTTTGAACTTGATGACTTAGTTGCTACAGAAATTGCTGATCGGGCATCATTAAGTACTATCATTGATGCGGACTTGGCAGAACAACAAGTACGATTAGGCTCGCTACAGATTCTGCAGCAGACGTCACTGATTGGTCTTATTGGTGCGAATTCAGCACCCGGTGCGATAATAAACTTAATTACAAGTTAATTTTCAAGATACAAAGTCGATTAATAAACCCCAGAGGGCTTAAAGTCAAACAAGTCTTCTGGGGTTTTATTATATAGGAACACGAAAAAAAAGATGCCAAATTGATGAAAAGTATTGTATAGAGGAGAATATAATGTCAGTAGGAGCAAGTCAGGCTGTATCGTCATCTCAGATTATGCAACTGGTTCAGAATGCGATGCAGGGGGAACTGGAAAAAATTAGTGAAAAAAGGGCCGAGAAGACCGGGATTGAAGATAAGCAGCTTGCGTATAGTAATATAGACCGCATTATGGAAGAACTTCAAGCTGTTCTTCTTACCTTAACGAAAGAATCCTCTTTTTCCGGCCGTCTTGCCTCATCAAGCAACCCTGATGTCGTTACCGCGACTGCATCGAGTAGTGCGGCACGAACGAGCTTTACCTTTTCAAGCATTACGCAGCTTGCTTCTGCAGCACGGATTGTTACCAGCGGCGGTAGCCTTGGTCTTGCTGCAGGATCTGCCCCGTATTTATTAAGTGATGCGGATATTAACGGTGTGACTGACTATAATCCCAATAGTGCGATTAAGAATGGTGCGCAAGGACTTGCCGCTGCTATTGTATCAGGAACCTTTACTATTAATGGTGTTTCCATTGATGTTCAAGGGACGGATACGCTATATAATATTTTAACAAAAATTAATAATGGTGGTGCTGGTGTCGTTGCAACATTTGATGCAGCGAATGATATTGTGCGCATTAGCGGTACGACCATAGGAGCAGATGAGACGATTACCTTCAACGATGGTAATACGAATTTTTTTACCGCACTGGATATTGATTCAGTCGATTCAGGGGAAGACGCTGAAGTGGATAAAGCGCTCAATCAGGTAACGGTCAGTGGCTTTAACGTCATTACGGACGGATATTTCAATATTAATAATCACACCTTTTTTGTTGATGTGTCTGAAGATTCAATGGATGATATTATTCGTCACGTTAATAATTCTAATTGCGGAGCGGTAATGATTTATGATGAGGATACCGGGAAGGTAACGGTTACGAACGAGGAAGAAGGAGCTCCCCTCATTCTTAGTAATGATACCAGTCATTTTTTAGATGCCCTTAATGTTGTTAATCGAACCGGAGACCAGGACAGCGATAGCGATACGTCGGTCTATGTTGGTAATAAAGCGCAATTTACTTTAAATGGCGAGGTAATGAACAAGAACAGTAATACCTTTACGCTCGGAGGCGTAACATTCAACCTCATCGGAACAACAGCTGATTCGGCAACTGTAACCGTCGCTTCGAATACTGATGCAACGATAGAGCATCTGCAAAATTTTGCATCACAGGTTAATGCAACTATTTCTATCCTTGATGATAAGATCAATGAAGAAGGTGGCCCCTTGGAGCGGGATTCTGTCCTGCGGCGCGTTAGAACAAAACTTCGCACCGAAGTGCTTGCAAAAATTACGAATCCCGGTCAATACGGTAGGTTAGTTGATGTTGGTTTTTCATTTGAAAAATCGGGAGGAAAGTATACGTTAACACTCGATACCGATACTTTACGATCAAAGCTTGATGAAGATGAAACCAGCGTTCGTCAATTATTCGCCTATAATAATGATAGTGATGGACTTCTCGATGACGGCGGCTATGCAGTCTCGACAAGAAGTTATTTAAAGGGATTAACCCGTGCTGTATCAGGATTTTTCTATGAACGCAATGACGAGTTAGCGGATATTATTGACCGTATGGGACTCAAAATAATGAATATGGAAAATGATTTAATTAAAAAAGAAGAGAGACTTTTTAATTCTCTTGTTCAATCGGTTCAAGCATTACAAGGCCTTCAAACACAGGGAGAACGCGTCGGTCAGATCAGTTCAATTATCATGAACGGAATGATGACCTCCTCATCAAGCTCTCTCTGATAGCTATTCTTTTTATACCCCAACTTTTTTAAGCATTTCTTTTACAACCTGTCATTAGAAGCTTTTTAAGATATTCCCCTATCTCCTTTTACTACAACAAGATACAGCAATTTCCAATAAAAAAATCATTTTTATACTAAATAAATTTTATATTTTGCCGATACATGGAAAAGGACCATAAGTGGCAGCATGAGAATAATATAAGGAGAAACGCTTCATGGCAATCAACCAGAGAATAAGACTCGAATATTTAAGAAATAAGGTCGAAAGCGCAAGCCCTATTGGCAGAATAATAATACTGTGTGAAGCATGCCTTAAGTTTCTTTTCTGTGCGAAAGAAGCTTTAGTGCGCGGGGATAAAATAGTTTTCGTTGAGAACAATATTAAGGCACAGAATATTATTCGCGAATTCAGGAACTCTTTAAATCTTGAGGTTGATGAGAAGATTGCAAGCGGATTTTACGGGCTCTATAATTTTATGCTTAAGCAGCTACGACAGTCTATTCAATTGAAAAAGGTTGAGCCTCTTGATAAGGTGCATGCCATGATAACGCAACTGTGCAGCTCATGGAAGACAGCAGAAGAAAAAGGATTAGGAAAAGATATCAAGCCGGCTGAGATACGCAGAGGCTTGCGTGAAGGCAGTAAAATGAGAACGATTGCTCCGGCGCAGTCTTATGCGGCAATGAATGAAGGATTAAATTTTATAAGTTAAACAGAGAAGTTTTTTTATAGCACGGATGATCACGCAAAGGATTATCGGTGCTTTTTTTGTGTCTGGAGAAGATCATCGTTACCGCTATTTTTTATTGCTCCTGTATGTAAAGAATGCTATAGTCATTATATGTTTGAGAGTACACACAAGGCGTGCTCCATTATTATGTTAGTCGGGCGGGGCATTGCAGCACCGTTTATTGTTAAAGATATGGCCTTAGCGTTTAAAGGTCTTGGTTGTAACGTTACCTTCCTTCCGTTACGACGAGAAGGGGAAGATCTTTTCCTCAAAGCTCAGCGCAGTAATCCTGATTGTATTATTGCATTGGATCATACAGGACTTAATTTCCCCTGGGTAAAAAAGCTTTCATGTCGTAAGGTTGCTTGGTTCGTTGATAACCCCTTTTACTTTATTGATACTATTGATAAAGAGAATATTCTGTTCTGTTTTGATAAGGACTATGTTGCCGCATTAAAAAAGGAGGGATTTCAGAACGTTTTTTTCCTTCCTCACGCTACGAATCGCCATATTTTTAAACCGCTTACCTTGGCGCCATTTGATCGCGAAAAATATACCTGCGATGTGAGTTTTGTAGGTAGTATCGGCAAGTCGCAACAGCATGTGTACAATGAACGTACAAAGCTACTGAAGGATGCGGTTGATGATACTATCCATGGTTTATTTGATAGGCTCGTCGAAAAGAAATTTCGCACCTGTCTTAAGCGGCACAACCAGAATTTGTTTATGCTTTTCGATGATTGCTATAGCACTATTGACAAACATACCAAGATAATTATTGATCGTCAAATCGATTATGAGGTAGGAACGCTCTTGCGGGAAGGGGTCACAAGAGTCTTACGTTCTTTTAACGGATTTCTTTTTGGTAATCGAGAGCTTGCGCGAATGCAGAGCGATCGTTGCCGTTTCAAGGGGGAAATCGATTACCATACGGAACTGCCAAAGTTATTTAATGGGTGTTGTGTCAACATTAATGCAACCAGACCACAGTTGCCAACTACCGTTAATCAAAGGGTTTATGATATTTCAGCGACCAATTCTTTTTTCCTTACTGATTATAGAAAAAGCTTAGAAACATTATTTCCGTTTAATGTAGACGCAATTTGTTACTATTCCTTAAAAGATCTCGAGGATAAGATAAAGTATTATTTAATAAATAGCAAAGAACGGGAAGAATTGGCGTATGCTATGTACAAGCCAATTCTCAGGGAACACACGTATAATCACCGTATGCAGGAAATGCTTACAATAGTAAGTAAATTTTTGTAACTTTAATAAAT